>JAGWZT010000495.1 GCA_018971925.1 Lysobacteraceae bacterium
CCGCGCAGCAGGTCGATGCCGCGATCAATGCGGCGGTGCCGGACCTGCCTGCCGGCCTTGCGATGCCGCAGTGGCACAAGGCCAATCCGAACGACGACCCGGTGATCACGCTGGCGCTGACGTCCGACACCCAGCCGATGTCGGCGTTGTTCGACTCCGCGAACACCCTGCTGCAACCGCGCCTCAGCCAGTTGCCGGGCGTCGCGTCGGTGGATGTGTCCGGCAGCGCGCAACCGGCGGTGCGGGTGGATGTCGACCTGCACAAGCTCACGGCGCTCGGCTTGTCCACCAACGACATCCGCAACGCGATCACCGCGGCCAACGTGACCTCGCCGCAAGGCTTCCTCACCGACGGCGAGATCACCACCGCGATCACCGCGACCGATCAGCTGCATTCCGCCGAGGACTTCGCCGACCTCGTGATCGCCACCCACAACGGCATGCCGGTGTACCTGCACGACGTGGCGAATGTCTATGAAGGCGCGCAGGATCAGTTCCAGGCGGCGTACTTCAACGGCAAGCGCTCGATCCAGTTGCAGGTGTACAAGCGGCCGGACGCGAACGTGATTGCCACGGTGGATGGCGTGAAGAACGAGCTGCCCGGCCTGCGCAACCTGGTGCCGCCGGGTACGCAGATCACGCCGTACTTCGACGAAACCTCGACCATCCGCAACTCGGTCAACGACGTGCAGATCACGCTGCTGATCAGCCTGTCGATGGTGATCCTGACGATGGCGGTATTCCTGCGCCGGCTCGCGCCCACGCTGATCGCCTCCGCCGCGGTGCCGATGTCGCTGTGCGGCGCGTTCATCGTGATGTACGCGATGGATTACACGCTGGACAACCTGTCGCTGCTGGCGCTGGTGATCGCGCTGACCTTCGTGGTGGACGACGCGATCGTGGTGATCGAAAACATCATCCGCCACCTCGACGAAGGCAAGCCGCGCCTGCAGGCGGCGCTGCAAGGCGCGAAGGAAATCGGCTTCACCATCGTCGCCATCACCGCTTCACTGATCGCGGTGTTCATGCCGATCCTGTTCGCGCCATCCTTCATCGGCATGTGGTTCCGCGAATTCACTGTCACCATCATCGCGGCCATCTTCGTGTCGATGCTGGTGTCGTTGACGCTGACGCCGGCCCTGTGCGGCCGCTTCCTGCGCCACCACGACACCCGCGAATCCGGGCCGTCGAAATTGTCGCGTGCGATCGACGGTTTCCATGCGGGCATGCTGTCCGTCTACACGCGCACGCTGGACTGGACGCTGCACAGGCATCCCAGGTTGATGGCGTGGACGCCGCTGCTGCTGCTGGCGCTGACCATCTACCTGTTCCATGCGATTTCCTTCACCAGCTTTCCGCCACAGGACACCGGCCTGATCTGGGGCCGGGCCAGCGGCGAGGTGACCATGTCGTTCACCGACCTGGAAGCGCGCACCAGCGGTCTGGTGAAGATGCTGCGCCAGGACCCCGCCGTCGAGTACGTCGGCGCGTCCGTCGGTACCAGCCGGCGCGGCCCCAGCGGCTGGTTCAGCATCCAGTTGAAACCGCTGGGCGAGGGCCGCATCGACACCACCGATCAGGTGGTTGCGCGACTGTCGGCCAAGGTCGCGCGTTACCCCGACCTCAACGTGCGCTTCCGTGCGTTGCAGGATCTCGGCGGCGGGGGCGGCGGCACCAGCCAGGGCGGCCAGTACAGCGTGAACCTGCAGAGCAACAGCGCCACGGAAC
>JAGWZT010000496.1 GCA_018971925.1 Lysobacteraceae bacterium
GCGTCGGCCACAGTGACACACCTGCGCGCAGGACCGACTCGTCGCGTGAGAGGCCGACGCCGTCGACGGGCATCCAGTCATCGAACCCGGTGAAGCTGGCATCGAACGCGTCACCGTACTGGTGCAATGCGTGCCGCCAGGCCGCGCTGCCGTCGAATTGCATCCACATGCCGTTGGCGAGGCGCAGGCCGCGCTGCGCGCGCAAGCCAAATCCTGTCTGCAGACGCCCGACCGTGCGGCTTTCCGCCTTCAGTCCGAAGCCGTAGCCGCCCGTCTCCGCGAACGCGCCCTGCCGCAATTGCTGGTAACGCGCGTCCACGAACGGCGTGACCTGCGTCGAGCCGACGCGCCACTGGTAGCCGCCTTCCAGCGTCCCCGCTACATAGCGGCCCGACACCGCACTGCCGAGCGGCGCACCGAGGCCGCCGAGCAGCAGCAGGCGCTGCATGTCCGCGCGATACCAGCCGCCGCCGACGCGTGCATTCGCGTACCACGGTCCGTTGGATAAACCGCCATACAGCATCAAGTGATCGGCCCGCGTGCGGTTGTGATCCCATGCTCCATCGAGCTGGCCGTAGCCCCGGCTTTCGCCAAGCGCATAACCCAGCAACGCGTGCGGACCGACCCGGAAATCCGCACCGATGATGCTGCCGTCGTTCTGGAAGGTTGCGCCTGCGTAACCCGCACGCTGCAGGTCACCCTGCCAGCCGAGGCTGCCGTACCACGCGCCCAGTCGCGCCTGTCCGTCGAGCAGGTCATCGAAATGTCGCGACAACGCGGCGTCGGCCGCGTCCATGCCGTCGAACAGCATCGCCGCGCTGGCCGCGTGCAATTGGCCGGACAGGCTTTGCAGCGTTGCGCGCGCGGAGGCCGGCGTCGGCGCATGCTGGATGGTGCCCGCACCTTGCAGCACACCGGACGGAACGGCACCACCGGTGGCGATGCGCGAATTGATCGCGTCGAAGCCGCTCTGCACACGCGCGGCCGCGGCCATCGACACGGGATCGGTAATCGCCATCGCCTGTGCGGCCTGCGTGATGCTGAGGCTGGTGGTGTCGAGCCACACCGAGTTGCTGGTGTACTGGGCCGTGGTGTTGAGGAACACGCCCGGCGAAGTGGTCAGTTGTGCAAAGGTGCCGGCCACCACACCGCCGGCATCCAGCACATCCTGATGGCTCGAGGTGACATAACCCGAATCCGCACCTTGCACGTTCAAGGTGCCGGCGATCTGCGCGCTGCCACCGACATCCAGGACCGAACCCAGGCTGACCGACAGGGTGCCGGTGGCGGTCTGGGTGTACACGCCGACCTTGGTGTTGCCTCCCTTCACGACCAGGGTGCCGTCATTGAGCAGTGACCCCGCGGTCCCGCCTTCAAGGGTGCCGGCGCTGCCGACATGAACATCGCCGCCCAGGATCCCTTCAGTCTGCACTCTCGCCAGCGGCAACGGCTGCATCGCCTGCAATGTCCCGCCCAATACCTGGGTGCCTCCGGCGTAGCTGTTGGTGCCTGTCAGAATCAAGGTGCCCGTGCCGTTCTTGATCAGACCGCCGGCGCCGCTGATGTCGTTGCTCCAGGTCGAAGTCAGGTTGCCGAACGACACGTTGACGTCGCCCCAGTTGAATTGCGCGGGGCCCTGCACCGCCTTGCCGACATCGAGCTCGCCATAACCGAAGGTGGGATTCGGCTGCGAACCGCCCAGCGGGTCGGCGGTTCCCAGCAGC
>JAGWZT010000497.1 GCA_018971925.1 Lysobacteraceae bacterium
GGCTCCCGTCACGCCTCGGTTCCAGCCCGCCATTGTCTTGGGTTCCCGAGCGGGCGGCAAACCCGCATAATCGGGCCCCCGGGAGGACGAATGAGCGCAATCGACGATGGCGAAGTGCTGGGGCAGGAAGCGTTGCGGCGCGGGGGCGTGTGGCAATGCCTGCACTGGCTTGCGGCGGGCCGCACCACATCCGAGGCGCTGGCCGATGCGTGCCTGAATGCGATCGAGCGGCGGAACCCCGATTTGCGTGCATTCGTGGACGTGCGGCCCGACATCGTGCTCGACCAGGCCGCCAGCGCGCAACGCCGCCGCCGCGAAGGTCCGATCGGGCGGCTCGACGGGATTCCGGTCGCGATCAAGGACAATTTCGACGTGGCGGGTTATCCGACGCGCGCGGGCCTGCCGACACGCGACGAACACATTGCCCGCAACGACGCGCATGCGGTCGCGCGGCTGCGCGCGGCCGGCGCGGTGTTGCTGGGCAAGACCAATCTGGATGAAGGCGCGCTGGGCGCGGCCACCCGCAATCCGCATTTCGGCACCACCCGCAATCCGTTCGATCTGAACCGCGTCGCCGGCGGATCGTCTGGGGGTTCCGCCGCGGCGGTGGCGGCAGGCATGGCGCCGGTCGCGATCGGTTCCGACACGCTGGGTTCGGTGCGCATTCCCGCGAGTTACTGCGGCGTGTTCGCTCTGAAGCCGACGCATGGCGAGATTTCCGCGCGCGGATTGGTGCCGGCGGCACGGCGGCTGGACGCGGTCGGCATCCTCGGCCGCAGCGTAGGCGACCTCGTGGTGATGCTGCAGGTGCTGGCCGGCTACGACGCCGACGATCCGCGGTCGCGCCGTCGCCGCGTCGCGCTGCAACCACCGGACTGGAATCCCAACCATTTGCGTTGCGGGGTATTGCCCGACCTTGCGTCCATCGGTGTCGAGCCGGCAGTCGTTGACGTCTTCGACGCCGCTCTGGCGCGGCTGGAACGCGAACTCGGTGAACGCCAGGCGCTGGATTTTTCCGACTGGCCGTTCCAGAAGATGCGTCGTGCGGGCCTGTTGCTGATGGAAGCCGAGATGCGCAACACCTTTGCCGATGACCTCGCGGACACCGCGCATCCCGTTTCCGAAAATTTCCGCACGATGCTCGATTACGCCGCGCGCAAGTCGGCGGCGGACTACGCGCAGGCCGATCGCATCCTCGACTTCGCAGTGCTGAAGGCGCGGCGCGTGTTCTCGCGTGTGGACGTGCTGGTGCTACCGACCACGCCGCAGGGCGCGTTCCCGATCGATGCCCCGGTACCCGCTTCGCAAGCCGACCTCACCGCATTCGCCAGCCTTTCCGCGTGTCCGGCGGTCAGCATTCCCATGGGCACGCTGCCGGACGGCATGCCGATCGGGATGCAATTCGTGGGCGCACCCGGTTCGGACCTGCGCCTGCTGGAACTGGCGGAAGTATGCGCGTCGGCGCTGGATGCCGCGCCGGCGTATCCCGTCGGGGCGTGAGCGATCACGCAGTGATCGTTTGATTGCCAATTCTGTCGTATCGGTCTGCTCCTTCAATATCGTCATTCCGGACGTCGCGGAGCGGCGATCCGGAACCCAGCGCCTTTGAACCTGCCTTCGACCTCCTTGTTTTTTTCCACGCGCCTCCAGGCGCGCGGGTGACTTTCTCTTGCGTGGCCAAGAGAAAAGTCACCAAAGAGAAGGCCGCCCCGCGCGCG
>JAGWZT010000060.1 GCA_018971925.1 Lysobacteraceae bacterium
GATGGCGCCTAGCGCCGGGTGACGGTTCGGATCCACGCGGTCGGAATCGGTAACGCAAGACCGCGACTTCACTCCCCCACCATATCCTCACCCCTGCCCTCTCGCGAAGTGAGGGCGGGTGGAGCAGATAGTTAATGATGCCGCTTGACGCCAATGAGGAATCCCATCACGAAATGCCGCCAGCGGTGCGCCAGCCCGGTCCGGCCGCGATCCCTGCGTCGCCTATACTTGTCCAATGTTGAAAATCGATGTCCATTCGCACATTCTGCCGCCGGATTGGCCAAATCTGGCCGAAAAATACGGCGATGCGCGCTTCCCCGTGATGGTCAACGCCGGCGGCCATCACCGCATCTATCGCGGCAACAAGTTTTTCCGCGAAGTCTGGAAGAACTCGTTCGACGCCGGGTTCCGGATCGAGGAATGCAGGAAGCTCGGCCTCGACGTGCAGGTCATTTCCACCGTGCCGGTGCTGTTTTCGTACTGGGCCAAACCCAACCAGGCGCGCGAACTGCATCGCCACCTCAACGCGCACACCGCGGAAGTCTGCCGCGACCACCCGCGGCACTACGCCGGCATCGGTACCGTGCCGCTGCAATCGACGCGCCTCGCGATCGAGGAAATGGAACACTGCATCGAGCAACTCGGTTTGCAAGGCGTGCAGATCGGCTCGCACGTCAACAACTGGAATCTCGACGCGCCGGAACTGTTTCCCTTCTTCGAAGCCGCGGCCGATCTCGGCGCAGCGATCCTGATCCACCCGTGGGACATGATGGGCAAGGACACCATGCCCAAATACTGGCTCCCGTGGCTGGTCGGCATGCCCGCCGAGCAATCACGCGCGGCCTGCTGCCTGATCTTCGGCGGCGTGCTGGAACGCCTGCCGTCCCTGCGAATCGCGTTCGCGCACGGTGGCGGTTCGTTTCCGTTCACCATCGGCCGCATCGAACACGGCTACCGGATGCGACCGGATCTCGTCGCCACCGACAACGCGCGCGCGCCGCGCGAATATTTCAAGCGCCTGTTTTTCGATTCCTGCGTGCACGATCCGCAAGCGCTGCGCTATCTTCTCGATGTGGTCGGGGACGATCGCGTGATGTTGGGCACCGATTATCCATTCCCGCTGGGCGAACAGCAGCCCGGCAGCGGCATCGACACGTTGAAATTGCAGCCGCGCCAGCGCGACCGCGTCTTCCACGGCGCGGCGCTGGAATGGCTGGGATTGCCCAAACAACGGTTCGCCACCCCCGCGGAGGTTTCATGAATCGCAAGACACGATCATCGATCACGCTGTTCGGCACCTGCGCGTTGGCGCTCGCACCCGCCGCCTTCGCGGCGGACTACTCGCTGGCGAACGCCGCGGTGAAATTCTCCGCGCCGGATGCGTGGCCAATGCTGATGGAAAAGCAGGATGGCCCGCGCCAATTCGTGGCACTGCAGGTGAAGGATCCCGGCAACGCCAACGCACTGGCGCGCATCACCGTGACCGCAGAACAGGTTGACGGCGTGCAGGGTTTCCAGAAATTCCTCAACGACGGCACCGCGCGTGCGCGCAAGCTGCCCGGTTACGTGGCCGCCAGCGCGCTGGACGGCAGTTCCAGCCTGCGCTACACGGCCAGCGAGAACCACGAGAAGAACGCCTACACCGAGGTGTACGCCTACCGCTCGAACCTCGCGATCCAGGTGCGCTGCATCCGCCCGGAGAACGCCCCGTCGGATTGGCGGGCAACCTTCGACGCGGGATGCAGGTCGATCGTGGACGCCGTGGAACATTGAGGAACCGCAATGGGTTCGGATCTCGGCGGCTGTGATCCATCTATTCGTCATTCCGGGGCCGCGCCAGGGTCATCGCACGGCAACGACGGCAAGGAAATCCTCGAGATGACAGCAAGTCACGACTTTCGCGCGGATGCCGGCTGGGCGCGCGCGCAGGACGACGCCGAACCGTTGCGCGCGCTGCGCGGTGAGTTCCTGATCCCGCCGCACGGAGACGGAGAACAAACGTACCTCGTCGGCAATTCGCTGGGCCTGCAGCCGCGCGGCGTCCGGCAGGCACTGGTCGACGAACTGGACGACTGGGCGCGACTGGGTGTGGAAGGCCATCTGCACGCGCGGCATCCGTGGTTGCCGTACCACAGGGAAGTGCGCGACGGACTCGCCGAAATCGTCGGCGCGGAGCCCGTTGAAGTGGTCGCGATGAATTCGCTGACCGCGAACCTGCACCTGTTGATGGTGAGTTTCTATCGGCCCACGCCGGAACGCCATGCGATCCTGATCGAGCGCCAAGCTTTCCCTTCCGACCGCGATCTCGCGGCTTCCCAGATCCGCTTCCATGGCTACGATCCGGCGGAAGCCCTGATCGAACTGGACGCGGACGAGCACGGCGGCGCGCTGTCGATGGCCGCGATCGAACGCGCATTGACCGAACGCGGAAAGCGCATCGCGCTGGTGCTGCTGCCCGGCGTGCAATACCTCACCGGGCAGGCCTTCGACCTCGCCGCGATCACGAAGCTGGCGCATGCGCAGGGTTGCGTCACCGGTTTCGACTGCGCGCACGCGGCCGGCAACATCGATCTCGCGCTGCACGATTCGGGTTGCGATTTCGCCGCGTGGTGTTCCTACAAATACCTCAATTCCGGTCCCGGTGCGGTCGCCGGCGCATTCGTGCACGCGCGCCATGCGCACGCGAAGTTGCCGCGGTTCGAGGGTTGGTGGGGCCGCAACGAGGCCACGCGTTTCCAGATGCGACCGGCGTTCGATCCCGCGCCTGGCGCCGAAGGTTGGCAGTTGTCGAATCCGCCCATTCTTGCGCTCGCGCCATTGCGCGTGTCGCTGGAGCTGTTCCAGCGCGCGGGCATGCAGAACTTGCGCGGCAAGTCGCTCCGGCTCACCGCCTACCTTGTGTGGCTGATCGAAACACAACTCGGTGACATGTTGGAAATCCTGACGCCGTCCGAACCCGCGCGACGCGGCGCGCAACTTTCCGTGCGCGTACGCGCCGGTCGCGAAGCCGGCCAATCGCTGTTCGAGTACATGGTCGCGCACGGCGTGCTCGGCGACTGGCGCGAACCCGACGTGATGCGCATCGCGCCGGCGCCCCTGTACAACACCTTCGCCGATTGCCTGCGTTACGCCGAAACGGTGCAGGCATGGCACCGGCGGCACGCATGAACGCGAACGCCCGTCCGCGTACCACGATCATCGGCGCGGGCCTGGTCGGTTCGCTGCTGGCGACGCTGCTGGCGCAACGCGGCTTCGATGTCGAGGTGTTCGAACGCCGCCCCGATCCACGCGTCCACGGTTTCCTGGGCGGCCGCTCCATCAACCTCGCGCTGGCCGAGCGCGGTTTGAACGCGTTGCGCAAGGCCGGACTGGCCGACGCGGTGCTGGCGCAGGCGGTGATGATGCGCGGGCGCATGGTGCATCCGCTGGAAGGCGTCGCCAACTTGCAGCGCTATGGTCTCGACGATTCCGAAGTGATCCGCTCGGTATCGCGCGGCAACTTGAACATCCTGCTGCTGGATGCCGCCGAACGCGCGGGCGCCACGCTGCATTTCGACGCGGCGCTGGCCGATGCGGATTTCTCGAACGCCACGATCACCCTTGCGGGTCACGACGGCACCTCGCGCACGCATCATTGCGGCCTGTTGCTCGGCTGCGACGGCGCCGGCTCCGCGCTGCGTGCTGCGATGGCGAAGGCAATCGACCTCGGCGAGCGCATCGAGCCGCTGGGGCATGGCTACAAGGAACTCGAGATCCCGTCGATCAATTTGCCATCCATGGCATCGGGTGGCTCCGCCATCCCTGGCACTGGATCCCGGCCATTCCCGGGCCTGGATGACGCTTCCGTGGCCGGGATGACGATGGAACGATTCGCGCTTGAGCCGCACGCCTTGCACATCTGGCCGCGCGGGCATTACATGTGCATCGCACTGCCGAACACCGAAGGCAACTTCACGGTCACGCTGTTCCTTCCGGGCGAAGGCGCTTTCCCGAGTTTCGCCACGCTGCCGGACGCCGCGGCCGCACGGCGCTTCTTCGAACAACAATTTCCCGACGCGCTGGCGCTGATGCCGACATTCGACGCGGACTGGAACGCGCACCCGGTCGGGCAACTGGCCACGCTGTATCTCGACCACTGGCACCTCGGTGGCCGCGCGGCGGTGCTGGGCGATGCGGCGCACGCCATCGTGCCTTTCCACGGCCAGGGCATGAACGCCGGATTCGAGGACGCGGCGGAACTCGCGTCATTGCTGGACGAGGATACGCAAGACAGCGCTGCCGTGTTCGCGGAATTCGAGGCTCGCCGCAAACCCAACGCCGACGCCATCGCGGCGATGTCGTTGGCCAACTACATCGAAATGCGCGACGGCGTGGCCGACCCGCACTACCTTTTGAAGCGCGACCTGGCGGCCGCGTTGACCAAGAGCGCCGCCGGCCATTTCATGTCGCGCTACCGCATGGTCAGTTTCACGAGCATCCCTTATGCCACCTGCGTCGCGCGCGATCGCGAACAAACCGCATTGATGGAATCGATCCTCAAGGACCACACCGGCCTCGACGACATCGATCTCGCCGCAGCCGCGAAGCGCGTGCGGCAAACCCTGCCGCCGCTTCCTGAAGGCGCCTGACCGCATGCCACTGCCAGAGTCGATACGACGCGCCTGGATCGAGACGGATTACCGGGTACGTCTGCCGCACGGGGGGTACGTCAGCATCTGGTGCGGGCGTCCTTTGCCCGCTCCCTTGCTTGCGCTGCTGAACCATGCCGACGCGCCCTGGGGATACATCACGGCGTGGAATCCGGCCGGCGTGCGCCTGCCCCTCGCCACCAACAGGATCCGGCAACGCCGGTTGCGCGACGAACTGAAGGGCGATCACCATCCTCGCTTCGGTGGCGTCGGGGTGGGCCCCAGCAACTGGCGCGAGCCCAGCCTGTTCGTACCCGGCATTACCTACACGCAGCTGGACGCGATGGCGCGACGTTTCGGGCAACTTGCCGTGGTGCGCGGCATGGGTGCGGAGCCGGCCGAGTTGCACGAACTCGTTTGAGGTCGGGCATCGGCAACGTCCCGGTTTGAAATCACCGTTCGTCCTGGGCGCAGGCGCGAAGCACCGAAGTCGAAGGACAACGGCATGGCGCTTCGACTTCGCGGCCCTTGGCCGCTACGCTCGGCGCGAACGGATAGTCAAGGTTTTGAACCGAGACCCTGCCGAGGCATCAATCGGTGTGGACAGTCCCATCTCACGCTGGGACAATGCTTGGTTGCACGCCATGACCACGCCTCCCGCCCCTGCCGCGCCGCTGCTGTCGGCGCACCGGCTTGCGTTTTCGCGCAATGACGAGCCCGTGTTTGGCCCGCTGGATTTCAGCCTCGGGTCCGGCGAAACCGTGCTGGTCGAAGGCGACAACGGTTCGGGCAAAACCACCCTGCTGCGCGTGCTGGCCGGGATGTTGCCGCCGGGCACGGGCGAGATCCATTTCCATGGGGAGCCCGCGTCACGTGACAGCCGCAATGGGCGCGTCCTGTGGCTCGGCCATCGCGCGGGCATGAACGAAGCACTCAGCGCGCGCGAGAACCTTGGCTTTCTCGCGGGACTGTATGGCGCGCGCGGCGGCATGACCGCGGCCACGGCGATGGAGCGCGTGGGCATCGCGGCATGGATCGACGAGCCGGTGCGTACGCTCTCGGCGGGACAAAAAAAACGTGCCGGCCTTGCGCGGCTGTTGCTCTTGCAGGGAGACATCTGGCTGCTGGACGAACCTTACGCCAACCTCGACCGCCGCGGCATCGGCCTCGTCAACGCGTTGATCGCGGAACACTGCGCGAGCGGCGGCGGCGCACTGGTGACCAGCCACGGCGCGGTGCGTTTCGCGGATCCGCGCGCGCGCCACATCCGCCTGGATGCATGACGCGTGGACAGCACCGCGCAATCGATGACCGGCGATCGCATCGCGTGCCGCGCGACGGGCGTTCGGGCGAACGCAGCGGGCGCCTGCATCGCACTGTTGCGCCGCGACTTCGTGCTGGCGTGGCGACGCCGGGGCGAATTGTTCCTGCCGCTGTTGTACGCGGTGATCGTCACCGCGCTGTTCCCGTTCGCGCTGGGCCCCGACCCGGAGTTGCTGGCACGCATCGCGGGCGGCGTGCTTTTGGTGATCGTGGTGCTGGCGATGCTGCCCGCGCTGGAATCGATGTTCCGCGCCGACCTGGATGACGGCACGCTGGAACAATGGCTGCTCGCGCCGCAGCCGCTTGCGCTGTTGGCCTTGACCCGCGTCATCGCACACTGGCTGACCACGGTCCTACCCTTGATCATCGTGATGCCGTTGCTGGGCGCCCTGATGAACCTGCCCGTGAAAGTGCTGCCGGTGCTGATCGTCACCCTGTTGCTGGCAACACCGTTGCTGGTGTTGCTGGGCGCGGTGTTGTCGGCCCTGGCGGCAGGTGCGCGCCGCTCTGGTATCCTTCTGGCCCTGATGTTGTTGCCACTGGCCGTCCCGGTGGTGATCTTCGCGGCCGGCGCCATCGCCGGGGCGCAATCCGGCATGCCGTACATCGCCCCATTGACGTGGCTGGCGGCAGCCTTGGTCATGGCGATCGTGTTGGCACCGCTTGCATGTGCGGCGGCCTTGCGAATCGCGGTCGAGTCATAAGATGTCCCGCAGTTATCTCCCCCACTGGATGCACTGGCTCGGCTCGCCGCCCAACTTCTACCGCTTCGCGGGCACGTTGCGTCCATGGCTGATGGCGCTGGCGCTGGCCAGCGCGGCCATCGGGTTGTACGGCGGACTGGTGCTGGCGCCACCGGACTACCAGCAAGGCGATGCCTATCGGATCATCTTCATCCACGTGCCGAGCGCGTGGATGAGTCTGTTCATCTACGCAACCATGGCGGTGGCGGGATTGATCGCGCTGGTATGGCGCGTGAAGCTGGCCGAAGTGATCGCGATGGAATGCGCGCCGACCGGCGCGGCGTTCACGTTCATCACCCTGGCGACGGGTTCGCTGTGGGGCAAGCCGATGTGGGGCACGTGGTGGACGTGGGACGCGCGGCTGACCTCCGAACTGGTGCTGCTGTTCCTGTACCTCGGCGTGATCGGTCTTTGCAACGCCTTCGAGGACCGCCGCCGCGGCGCGCGCGCGGCCTCGCTGCTGGCACTGGTCGGCATCGTCAACCTGCCGATCGTGCACTACTCGGTGCAATGGTGGAACACCCTGCACCAGGGGACGACGGTCGACTTCCTCGATCCGGCGCGTTCCTCGATCGCGGCCCCGATGCTGTGGCCGTTGCTGGTGATGGCGCTGGCGACGCACCTGTATTTCTTTGCCAGCATCCTTGGCCGCGCGCGGACCGGCCTGTTGTCGCTGGAAAGCGGCAAGCAGTGGGTGCGCACATTGGTCGATGGACAACCCGCGCCGACGATGGAGGCACCTACCTGACATGGCTCACTGGCTTGCAATGGGCGGCTATGCCATCTACGTGTGGCCTGCGTACGCCGTGTTCTTAGCCGTGCTGGCGTGGGACTGGTTCGCACCGGCACTGCGCCGGCGCCGCATCACGCGCGAACTGCGCGGCCGGCTCGCACGCGAGCGCACCCGCAACGCGCGCACTGAGCGCGCGGAGGCGTCGACATGAATCCGGTTCGCAAGCGGCGTCTGATCATCACGCTGCTGATCCTGGGCGCGGTCGCGGTGGCGACGGGCCTCTCCGTGTTCGCGCTGCAGCGGAACATGACCTATCTGTACTCGCCCAGCGAAGTCGATGCCGGGAAAGCACCCGACGGCCATCCGTTCCGCCTCGGTGGCATCGTCAAGGAAGGCAGCATCCGCCGCGTGCCCGGCACGCTGACCACCGATTTCGTGATCACCGACCGCTTCCAGAGCATCCCGGTGACCTACACCGGCATCCTGCCCGACCTGTTCCGCGTAGGCCAGAGCACCATCACCACCGGCACGATGGACAACGGCACCTTCGTCGCGAAAACGGTGCTGGCCAAGCACGACGCCACTTACATGCCGCCGCAGGTGGCGCAGGCGATTGCGAAGGCGAAGCAGGAACACCGCATTCCACCGGACGCCGGGCACGGTGGCTCGCAGTGAATCCCGAACTCGGCCAGGTCGCGCTGATCCTCGCGCTGCTGCTTTCGGGGCTGCAATGCGTGCTGCCGATCATCGGGGCCTGGCGCGGCAACAAGCCGCTGATGGCGACGGCAGGTTCCCTGGCCATCGGACAATTCGTGTTCGTCGCGCTGGCGTTCGGGATACTGATGTGGTCGTTCTGGACCAACGATTTCTCGGTGGCCTACGTCGCGCAGAACTCGAATCTGTCGCTGCCTTGGTTCTACAAGCTGTCCGCGGTGTGGGGCGCGCACGAAGGTTCGCTGCTGCTGTGGATGCTGATCCTCAACCTGTGGACGGTCGCGCTGGTGGTGCTCGGAGGCAAGCTGCCGGAAGCGTTCTTCTCGCGCGTGATCGGCGTGCTCGGGTTCGTGGCGTTCGGCTTCCTGCTGTACATGATCACGACGTCGAATCCTTTCCTGCGGCTGTTTCCGGTGCCGGCCAACGGCGCCGATCTGAATCCGGTGTTGCAGGATCCGGGCCTCGTGTTCCATCCGCCGACGCTGTACATGGGCTACGTCGGTTTCAGCGTCGCTTTCGCCTTCGCGATCGCCTCGCTGCTCGGCGGTGAACTGAAATCCACCTGGGTGCGCTGGGCGCGACCGTGGACGAACGTCGCATGGGGTTTCCTGACCCTCGGCATCGTCGCGGGCAGCGCGTGGGCGTACTACGAACTGGGCTGGGGCGGCTGGTGGTTCTGGGATCCGGTCGAAAAC
>JAGWZT010000498.1 GCA_018971925.1 Lysobacteraceae bacterium
TCGACCACTGGAAGCTGCGCGACCTGATCCGCAAGTATTCCGACCACGTCGCATTCCCGATCCGGATGAAAAAGTACAAGGACGGCAAGCCGACCGGCGAGTGGGAAACCGTCAACGACGCCTCGGCGCTGTGGGCGAAGAACAAGGCCGACATCGCCGACGACGAATACAAGGCTTTCTACAAGTCGCTGGGCCACGACTTCCACGATCCGCTGGCGTGGGCGCACAACCGGGTCGAAGGCGGCAGTCAGCGCTTCACCACGCTGCTCTACATTCCCGCGCAGCCGCCGTTCGACCTGCTGATGGGCGCGCGCGACGAGCGCAAGGGTGTCAAGCTGTACATCAAGCGCGTCTTCATCATGGACGCGGCCGAGGAATTGCTGCCGAATTATCTGCGCTTCGTGCGCGGGGTGGTGGATGCCGACGATCTGCCGCTCAACGTCAGCCGCGAGATCCTTCAGCACAACCGCCAGATCGAACGGATCAAGGCGTCCTGCGTCAAGCGCGTGCTGGACCTGATCGAGAAGCTCGCGAAGGACGAGCCGGAAAAGTTCGAAGCTTTCTGCAAGGCTTTTGGCAACACGCTGAAGGAAGGCATCGTCGAGGATCCGTCCAACCGCGAGCGCATCGCGAAGTTGCTGCGATTTTCTTCCACGAAGGGCGAGAGCGCCGAACAGAATATTTCGCTGGATGATTACATCGCGCGCATGCGGCCGGGCCAGGACGCGATCTGGTACATCACCGCCGATAGCTGGAAGGCCGCGGCCGGCAGCCCGCAGCTTGAAGCCTTCAGGGCGAAGGGCATCGAAGTGTTGCTGATGTTCGACCGCGTGGACGAATGGATCATGGGCCAGTTCGGCGAGTACGAAGGCAAATCGTTCCGCAATGTCGCCAAGGGCGAATTGCCGCTGGACGAGGCCGACAAGAAGAAGCAGGAAGAAACCGCGAAGGAAGCCGAGCCGCTGGTGAAGAAGTTGAAGGAATTGCTGGGCGATCGCGTCGGCGACGTCCGTGTTTCCGCGCGGTTGACCGATTCGCCGTCGTGTCTCGCGTTGTCCGATTACGAACTCGCTCCGCATCTCGCGCGGCTATTGCGCGAGGCGGGGCAAGAGGTTCCCGATTCCAAGCCAACGCTGGAAATCAATCCCGCGCACGCATTGGTGAAGCGCGTGGAATCCGAGGCCGACGAGGCCAAAGCGAAGGATCTGGCGATGCTGTTGCTGGAGCAGGCCGAGATCACCGCCGGCGCGCAGTTGCCGGACCCGGCGGCGTTCGTGCAAAGGATGAACCGAGCGCTGCTCGGCGGGTGATCGCGATCAGGTGCGAAGCCCCAAGTTTGCCGTCATGGCGTTGATTTCATCCACGGCGGTTTTCAGGTCGTAGCCGTGTTTCTGTCGGCACAGTTTGATGGCTTCGACTTTGCGGCCCGCGCGCAGTTCGGCTTCGATTTCCGCCTCACTGATGTCCCGGCGTGCAGGTGGAGCGGCATCAGTGCCGCGGCGGTACATCATCCGCGCCAGCAGGAAACCCACGGCGAAGCAAATGATGGCGAGTGGCCAAGGATGCGAAAACATGTCCATTGCAGTTCTCCTTTGCAGCCAATCATGATTCTAGCTCTGCGCGAGGCAACCGGATGGCCGGAAACGATCAAATCCGCATAGACGCCTGGCTCTGGGCCGCGCGTTTCTTCAAAACCCGTGCGTTGGCGAA
>JAGWZT010000499.1 GCA_018971925.1 Lysobacteraceae bacterium
TAGGTGTAGAGATCCACGCGCAAGTTTGCGCCGGGCGCGTCGACGACGCCGGCGCGGGCAAGGGACGGCAAGAGTGCACAAAGCAGAAGCATGGCAATGAGCGCGCATGCATGGAACGTCAGGCTGCGTGAGGTATGCATCGGCGGGGGGAGGGGATTGCGTGCCATGCATGATAAGGGTGGCATCCCCCCGGCGCTTCGTGGGCGTTCGCTACGCTCCGCCCTTCCGCAGGAAGGATCGAGGGGAGGGATGCGCTTTTGCCCGGACGCGGCAGGTTATGCGGCGGCGGCCCCGCGCACGCGGAATTGAAGCACGCGCCGATCATCCGCGCGGGTCACGTCGAACGCGTAATCGCCCAGTGTCGCGGTTTCGCCGGGGTCCGGCAGATGACCGATTTCCGCGGTGACAAGCCCGCCGACGGTGTCGTATTCCTCGTCCGGAAACGCGGTGCCGAACTGTTCGTTGAAGTCTTCGATGGGCGTGAGCGCATCGACCAGCCAGCTCCCGTCGGCCTGCGCGACCATCAACTTCGGCGGCACGGCGTCGTCGTGCTCGTCGTCGATCTCGCCGACTATTTCTTCCAGCACGTCCTCGATGGTGACCAGGCCGGCGACGCCGCCGTACTCGTCCACCACCACCGCCATGTGGTTGCGCGAGCGGCGGAATTCCGCCAGCAGCACGTTCAGGCGCATCGATTCGGGGATCATCACCGCGCGGCGCAGCAGCGCGCGCAGACCCTGCCCCGGACTCGATCCGGAGTCGAGCGCGCCGTTCTGGCCGCGGCGCAGCAAGTCCTTGGCGAGAAGGATGCCGAGGATTTCGTCCTTGTCTTCGCCGTGGACCGGAAAACGCGAATGGCCGGATTCGATCACGGTGTCGAGGATCGCCGGCAGGTCGTCATCGATGTCGATCGTGACCATCTGGGCGCGCGGCACCATCACGTCGCCGACCACCATCTCGGTGACGCGGATCGCACCTTCGATCATCGCGAAGGTTTCGCCGGTCAGCAGCCCGTTGCCCTGCGCTTCGCGGAGCTCCGCGAGCAGTTCTTCCGGGTTGCGGGGTTCGCCTGACAGCAAGTGGCCCAAACGATCCCACAACGAGCGGTGGGCGGGGCCAGTGGTACTTGGGGGTTCTGCGGACATGGGTTTGGAACACGTCCCCGAAGGGGCGGACCTTCAATTCTAGCGGATATGCGGTTCGGGCGCAGGGGGCGAATCCGATTTGTTGCTTTTTCTCCTTCATCTTCAAGGAGATGGCTTTTCTCGAGCATCGAATCGCGGTGTCAATACGGATCGGCGATGCCAAGCGTCGCGAGTATCCGGGTTTCCAGCGTTTCCATTTGCCTCGCGTCGGGTTCGTTCTGGTGGTCGAACCCGAGCAGGTGCAGCGTCCCGTGCACCGTGAGGTGCGCGTAATGATCGCGCACGCGCTTGTGTTGTTCGCGGGCTTCGCGCGCGACCACCGGCGCGCAGATCACCAGGTCACCCAGCAGCGGCGAGCTGATGCCGTGCGGCAGTTCGGCCGGGAACGACAGCACGTTGGTGGCGTAGTCCTTGCCGCGATAACGCTGGTTGAGCACGCGGCCTTCACGCGCGCCGACGATGCGGATCGACAGTTCCGCGGGCTTGCGATGGCGTGCGGCGGACAACGCGGTTTCGGTCCAGCGCCGGAAACTCGCGGACGCCGGCACGCCACG
>JAGWZT010000061.1 GCA_018971925.1 Lysobacteraceae bacterium
AAATGCTGCCGGCTCGAGGGGATGTTGTGCGGACGTGCGTATTTCAAACCGGATCGTAGCTGTTGGATAGAGTCGGAAGTCGTGCTTTTCGACATGACAATCGTCACGTGGAATCGACCCACTGCCCCAACGACGATCGATCCCATGCGATTTCGACAGGTTTCGGCGTTCCAACCACCCGAAATTGCTGCCGTCCTGTTGCACGATCGGAACACGATGGTTTCACAACGATGACATTGCGGGACATGCTGCCGCGGTTTACCCCGATGTTGCTGGAGACGCGCCGTCCTGGCGATGCGCATCGGTAAGGTATTCCCGACTCTGCATCTCGATCAGGCGGCTCTCGATGCGCGCGAACTCGCCGCGCAGGCGCGTGCCGTCGTAAAGCTCCACCACCGGCACCTGCGCGGTCACCGCCAGCTTCACGCGACGATCGTACACCTCGTCGATGAGGTGCACGAACCGCTGCGCGGCATCTTCGTTGAACGGGGTGAACTGCGGCAGGCGCGAGATCAGGATCGCGGGGTACGCCCGCGCCAACTCGATGTAATCCGCGGAACCATACGGGCCATCGCACAATGCGGCAAAGTCGAACCATGCGGCCTGCACGCAAACGCGATGCGCACGAAAGGTGCGGTCGTTGATCTCCAGCGTGGCGTTCTCTTCGACCGTGCCCTGCGCCAGTTCCGTGAACAGGCGCGCCAGCGCCGCCTCCGCGTGCGCGTTGTCGGGCGTCAGGTACACCGGCGCACGGGTCAGCGCTCGCAGGCGCCAATCCCGTGAAGACGCCAATTCCAGTACCTCGCAATGCTGCTCCAGCAGCGCGATCGCCGGCAGGAAGCGTTCGCGCTGCAGGCCGTTCCTGTACAGATCGCGGGGCGGCGTATTCGACGTGGTGACCAGCGTGACGCCGCGTTCCGCCAGCGCGCGCAGCAAGCCGTACAGGATCATCGCATCGCCGATATCGGTGACCATGAATTCGTCGAGGCACAACGCGCGCGCGCGCGCGGCGATCTCCGTCGCGACGCGCGGCAGCGGATCGCGCACTTCGCCGAGTTCGCGCAACTTCGCATGCACATCCAGCATGAAGCGATGGAAGTGCACGCGCAACGCGACGCCGGACGGCAGCGAAGCGGCGAACTGGTCCATCAACATCGTCTTGCCGCGACCGACCGCCCCCCAGAGATACAAACCCCGCGGCGGTGGCGCGTGCCCGGCGAAGCGCGCGCGCAGACGTGCGAATACGCCCGGCTCCGGCGCCAGCAACACCGCATGCAGGCGGTCGAATGCCGAGAGCGCCGCGCGCTGCGCGGGATCGCCCTGCCAGCGGCCTTCGGCAACGCCGCGTGCGTAGAGTGCGCTCGGAAGCGTATCGGTTTGTGCGATCGTCCCTGAACGCTGCCTCGCCGACTCACCGGTTGCCGGAACCGCCTGAATCGCGGAAACACCAGGACGGGCATCCTTGTCCCGACTTTCAATCTTCAATGCGATCGTCCCTGATCGCCGTATCGCGGGGTGCTCTGGCGAACGGACGCATTCATGCACCACGAACACCGGAACGGGCCCCCTGCCCTGACTTTCCACAACGGCCGCTTCGAATGAGACATCGTGTTCTTCACTCAACGTGAGGCCGGCAACCAAGCGCGAACGGCATTCTTCACTGCGCCACGCAGATCCATCAACCGACGATGGAAGAAGTGCCCGGTTCCGGGCATCCGGATCAGCGTGGGTTGCGGATCCAGCGTTGCGACCCAGTCGAACACGCCCTGCGGATCGACCACTTCGTCGTCTTCGCCCTGCACCACCAGCCACGGGCAGCTGGGCATGGCCAGCTCGCCGAATTCGTAGCGCCCGACCGGCGGCGCGACGGTGACGAGTGCGTCGGCGCCCAGCGAACGCGCGGAACGCAGCGCGATGTAGCTACCGAACGAGAATCCCGCCAGCCACAGCGCATCACCCGGCTGCACCTGACGCACCCACTGCGCCACGGCGACGAGATCGCCACTTTCGCCATCGCCATGGTCGAATTCACCGGTGGACGCACCGATGCCGCGGAAATTGAACCGCACCGTGGCGAGTCCCGACTCGCGAAAGGATCGCTCAAGCATGGTGACGACCTTGTTGCGCATCGTGCCACCCTGCTGCGGATTGGGATGGCAGATCACGACCGTGCCGGCGCGGGCCTGGTCCGGCTCCGGTACCGCGGTCGCCACTTCCAGCGTACCGGCAGGACCTGGCAGCGCGAACGTGGCGGGGGCGTCTGGAAAGCCGGCCGGGGCCGACGGCAAGGCGTCGCTCATGGGTGGATGATAATTGATATTTGCGATCGTCCATGATCGCTGCCTCGTTGAGCGCCATGGCAAACCGGAACGTTCCATCGCCATGAACACCAGAACGGCCAGCCATGGCCTGACTTTTCAAAAAAAAAGCCGATGAACCATCTTGCCCACGCCTTGCTCGCCGACGCCGGTGGCGTCGAGTTCGCGCTGGGCAGCGCGCAGGGCGACTTCATCCACGGCCACCCCGATCCCGGCTGGCCCACAGCGCGCCAGGCCGGTTTGAGTTTCCATCGCGCGATCGACCGTTTCACCGATGCGCATCCCGAGGTGGTGGCCGCGCGCAATGCCTTCGGGCCGCCGCTGCGCCGCTACGCGGGCATCGTGCTGGATGTGTGGTTCGATCACCTGCTGGTGCTTGAATGGCGTCGCTATGGCGCGGAAGAATCGCTGCCGCGGTTTTCGCGTCGCTGGCTGACGCTACTGGACGCACACGCGATGGAATTGCCGGAATCGTTGCGTGGCTTCCTCGCCTGGATGCACGCGCACGGCCTGCCCGAGGCGTATGGCGACGACGCCACCCTCGACGCCGTGTTCCATGCGCTGGCACGGCGTCTGTCGCGCCCGTCACCCGTCGGTGACGCGCTGCCCGCGCTGCGCGAGCGGGCCGAAACTTTGCAGCGCCATTTCGATGCGTTCTTTCCCGAACTCGCCGCGCGCGCACGCGACTTGCGCCGTGGGTTGCTGGCTTAGGCACGATCCCTTGCCGCACGGCTGGCGACGGCCGCACGCCAGCCGAACACGCCGGCCAATCCGGCTGCCGCCGCGGAAATCGCGCCGATCGTCCCGAGCGAAGCGCCCAGCGCGCGCAGGCCGCCGAGCCCGCTCGCCACCGTGACGTCGCCGAAACGCCACACCGCGGTCTCGACGAAGTTCTTGCCCTTGTAACGGATCTCGCGCGCGGTACGCGTGTACAGCGCATCCGCAGCCGGCTTGGTGACGCCGTACGCGAAACCGCGCGTCACGACCAACATCAGCGGGATCAGCGCGATCGCGGTTCCGGCGACGCCGAACTGCGCGGCGCCGAACAGCGCCACCGCCACCAGCACCGCAACGTTCACTGCCGCCGGCAGCACCAGCCCCGAGACGATGCCGAAGCGCGGCAGCATCCAGCGCGTCAGCCCGACTTGCAACGCCATCTGGAGGATGTTCACCGCGAGATCGACGTGCCCGTAGAACGCGGTGCGCGTAGCGGCATCGGCAAAATGGGCCTTGGCGTAATCGGCGACGAGCGCGTAGGCAAGCGTGCCGACACCATCCGAGCACAGCATCAGCAAGGCCATCAGGCGCAGGAACGGATCGGCGAAGGTCGCGCGCAACCCCGCCAGCATCGAGCCGCCGATTGGAGCGGATTCGCCGCGCTCGCCGCCGTGTGCCGCCGACAGATGCAACATCAGGCCCAGCGCGACCAGCAACAGGATGGCCGACACGGCCAGCAGCGGCGCCACGCCGATGCGTTCCACCAGCAACGAAGTCAACGTAGGGCCTGCCAGGGCACCGAGCGCGCCGCCCAACGCAATCAGCGGGAACACGCGCCGCGCGCGTTCCCCATCGAAGAGATCCGCCATCAGGCTCCAGAACAGCGACACCACGAACAGGTTGAATACGCTGACCCAGATGAAGAAGCCGATGCCCAATGGGCGCGCACCGATGCGAGCCTGCCGCGCGAACAGCGGCACGAACACGACCAGGCACACGATGAAGAAGCCGTAGCCCCAACCCAGCAACGCGCGGCGCGGCAGTCGCGCGGAAAGCCAGCCGAACACCGGCGCGACGGCAAGCATTGCGACGAAGGTTCCGGCGTAGAACCACGGCAGCGCGACCGAACCGGTCGCGCCGGCCAATTGGTCGCGCACCGGGCGGATCACGTAATAGGCGGCAAGCAGGAAGAAAAACGCCAGCGCCGACACTCCAACCCGGCGTGTCTCTGCTGCCCGTTCGAAGCGGCTTTTGTGAAAAGTCAGGACCGGAAGTCCGTTCTGGTATTCATGATTGCCGAATACTTCAATCAGCTGCTGTATCTGACGACGCAGCGATCAGGGACGATCGCACGAATCAAGCATTGTCGGCAAGCATCGGCGGCAGTGGACAACCGAGCACCGCGCAAGCCACGCGCAGCATTTCCGATTCCGCCAGCGTGACCTTGCCGTCGGCCGCGATCGCGCCGGTCAGCGCGCGCACCGTCAATTGCTTGCCTTCCGGCGTCAGGCGATCGAGCGTGGCCAGCGCGCGATCCAGCGCGGCCTGCCAGTCTTCCGGCAACGCGTAAAGGATCGAGGCACCGGGCAATGCATCGTGCATCGCGGCCTGGAATGCGCGTTGCGCGGTCTCGTCGTCGTCGTTGCCGAAATGCGCTAGCAACGCCACGAGGTCGCGCAGCTCGTCCTGGGCATCGGTGAGCTTCAGCGTGCCCGCCTTGAAACCCGCTGCCGGATCCAGCGCCGCGACCACTTGCGCCTGCACCAGTTTCGCCAGGCAATATTCATCGAGGTCGACACGGCCATCCGCGTGGATCAGCGCATTGAGCGTCTTCACGAAACGGTCGACTTCCGGACGCGGCCGCCGTTTCAACACGGGAAACGCGAGTTGTGCCAGCGGCAAGCGCAGCATCGGATGCAAATCGGCCATCGGCGGGACGAGGTTTCGCACGGCATCGCCCAGCGCTGCATCGAACGCCTCCGCCACCGACTGGACCTGTTGCGCCTGCAGATCGGGATGTTCGGAAATCGCCAACGCAAACACCAGCGCCAGCGCTCCGCGCGGATCGCGCGCAGCCGCGGCCAGCGCGGCGGGAATCTGCGCATGCAAGCCGGTCGCGGCCTGGTAATCATCGGTGCCGGGCGACGCCACCTGAGCGGCGACACCCGCGGCGGTGATCGCGAGCAGGGCGCCGCGCGCCGGCACGATCCCGCCGATGGCACCGGTACCCGCGGTGGCCGGATCGGCACCACCGATGTCCACGTCACCGTCGGCGCGCGCGAAATCGTGCACGGCCTTTTCCCACGGGTGCTCGGTCGCGTGCAACTCGATGTTGTTGGGATCGTTGCCGGCCGCGAGCCATTGCTTGACGTAGGTGTCCAGTTCCTCCGGCTTGAAGCCGGGTTCCAGTGCCCTGATGCGTTCCGTGATGGGCGGATGCGTCGCGAACCACGAGCTTGCCTCGGCATCGCCGAACAGCATGTGGCGCACCTCGTCCTTGCGCGGCGCCTGCAACGCCGAACCTTCTTCGAACACGGCGATCTTCTTCAGTGCACCGGCGATGCCCGAGGTCTGGCGGGTGAACTGCACCGCCGACGCATCGGCCAGCGATTCGCGCGAACGCGACACTGCCGCCTGGATCAGGCGTCCGAAGAACACGCCGATCGCGCCGATCGCGAGCAGTGCGATGCCGGCCAGCGCGATCTGGCCGCTACCGCCGCCACGCCTGCGTCCGCCGCCGTTGTCGTCGCCGAGGCCGAAATAACCGCCCCACATCAGAAAACGCCCGACCACCCATAGCGCCATGATGCCGAACAGCAGCCCCATCAGGCGAATGTTGAGGCGCATGTCGCCGTTCAGCACATGGCTGAACTCGTGCGCGATCACGCCCTGCAATTCGTCGCGATTCAATTTGTCGAGGCAACCCTGGGTCACGCACACCGCGGCATCGGTGGACGTGTAGCCAGCGGCGAAAGCGTTGATGCCGGATTCGTCCTGCATCACGTAGATTTCCGGCACCGGCACGCCCGAGGCGATCGCAACTTCCTCGATCACGTTGCGCAGACGCTGCCATTGCGGATTGGTGGTATCGGCCGGGACCTCGACGGCGTTCATTTCGCGTGCCACCGCGGCACCGCCGCCCGCAAGGCTGGCCACGCGATAGGCCGAGCACAAGCCGATCACCGCCACCACGGCAACCGCAATGCCGAGTAGCGGCGCCGGGCGCAAGCCCACACCCAGCACGAACGCGCAGACCAGATCGACCGCGACCACGATCGCAAGCACCGCCAGCGCGAACAGCCACACCAGCGTGCGGCTTGAGCGCCGGACCTTGGCTTGTTGGGCGAAGAAATCCATTGCGAGCTGTCAGGTGCCCCGCTCGAAGCGGTTGTCGTGAAAAGTCAGGGCAGGAAGCCCGTTCTGGTGTTGGTAGGGCATCAACGTATTCGTTTGCCCGCGCATCCAGCGAAGCCGCGATCAGGGATGATCGCTAGGCAAATGACACCTTCGGCGCCTCGCGTTTTGCCGGATCGTCGATCGCGAGTTGCTCGGCCGGTGCAAAACCAGCCGGTCCGGCAATCATGGACGACGGGAACACCTGGCACTTGTTGTTGTAGTTCATCACCGAGTCGTTGTAGGCCTGCCGCGCGAACGCGACGCGGTTTTCGGTGGAGGTGAGCTCCTCCGACAACTGCATCATGTTCTGGTTGGCCTTGAGGTCCGGATACGCTTCGCTGACCGCAAACAGCCGCCCGAGCGCCTGGGTCAGCTGGTTTTCGCTGCCGGACAACTGCTTCATCGCATCCGGATCGCCCGGCTGGGCCTTGGCGGCGGCCAGCCCATTCACCGCGGCGGTACGTGCAGCCGTGACGGCTTCCAGCGTTTCGCGTTCGTGCGCAAGATATCCTTTGGCTGTCTCGACCAGATTCGGAATCAGGTCGTGACGGCGTGTAAGCTGCACGTCGATCTGCGCGAACGCGTTCTTGTACGCATTGCGTGAAGTGACCAGACCGTTGTAGATCGCGATCAGGTAAATCACAATGATGGCGATGATGATCAGGAAGATGATCAGACCCGTCATTGTCCTCTCCTCCGTCGGAAGTTCATCCAAGGCGGCTGTTGTGAAAAATCAGGCCACGGAAGGCCGTTCTGGTCTTCACGAGGCTTGAAGTTCGTCGCCGGCTGGCCAGTCCACCATTGCGGCGATCAGGGATGATCGCACAACAATTCGAGCATAGCATGCGCGTACCCGCTTTCCGTGCAGGGCTCACCTGCATCCTCGTTTCAGGTTTCGCACTGGGCGCAGCCGCGGCCCAGACCCACGGCAACCCCGTTCCACCCGAACCCACCGTGGTGCACACCGGCGCGCAGGCGATGTTGCCGGCGGCGCGCGTGGTTGGAGCGCTGAAGGATTACGACCGCTGGCTGGACCAGCTCGCCGCGGAAAACCGCACGGCCGGCCTCGCCACCGCGGTGGTGATCAACGACAAGGTGCGTTACGAGCGCACCATCGGTTATGCGGATGCGAACACGGGTGCCAGGGTCGAACCCGACACGGTGTTCCGGCTGGCGTCGTTGTCCAAGGCATTCGCCACCGCGCTCACGGGCGTGCTGGTGCGCCAGGGCGCGCTCAGTTGGGACACGCGTCTGGCGAGCGTGCTGCCGTTCTTCAAGTTGCGCGACGCCAACGCTTCGCAAGAGGCCACCGTGCGCGACATCCTGAGCCAGAGCATCGGGCTGCCGCACAACGCGTACGACAACCTGCTTTCCAATGGCGTGCCCTACCAGGAACTGGAGCGCAAGCTGGACACCGTGCCGATGACCTGCGATCCCGGCAGCTGCTACGGCTATCAGAACATTGCGTTCTCGCTGATCGGCGATGTGATCTACGCCAAGACCGGACAATTCTTTTCGCAGCTGGTGGACAAGTACCTGTTCCTGCCGCTGGGCATGACCACCGCCAGCTACGGCCGCGACGGACTGGAAAGCAGCCGCGACTGGGCGCGTCCGCACTACCGGCACGGCAGGGAATGGGTGTCCTACGAGCCCAACGACAACTTCTACGTACCCCCCGCGGCAGGCGTCAACGCCAGCATCCGCGACATGGAGCAATGGCTGATCGCGCAGATGGGCGGCCGTCCGATGGTGCTGCCCGACTCGTTGCTGGAAGTGCTGCATTCGCCGATCATCGACACGCCGACCGAGCGGATGTTCTCCAACTGGCGGCGTGCGCGCGTGAAGAAGGCTTCGTATGCGCTGGGTTGGCGCGTGTACGACTACGCCGGCGAGACGCTGATCTTTCACGCCGGCGCAGTGAAAGGCTATCGCTCGATGATCGGATTCCTCCCCAAATACCACGCCGGTGTCGTGGTGCTGTGGAATTGCGAAAGCAATACGCCGGCCGGATTGATGCCGATGCTGCTGGACGACCTGCTCGGGTTGCCGCACGAAGACTGGGCGGAGTTCAACCAATCGGAGCGTCCCGCCGCACGCAAGCCGCGTCATGCACGACGGGCGAAGCGCAGGCATTGAAGTCGCTGCTACCGGCAGACAACCGCCACACCCGGTAACCCGGTGGCAGCGGGCATCTCAGCATCGGCAAGCAACCATCCATGGTGCGGCATTCACCGGTGCGACGTCCATGTCGCACCTGAAATCCAGTCCGCGCAGCGGCACTTCAGGCGAGCAGCCATCCATGGTGTGTGGCGCCGG
>JAGWZT010000500.1 GCA_018971925.1 Lysobacteraceae bacterium
CGAATGGCACCAGGTGCATACCTTTGCCTACGGCGAGGTGCCGTTCGATCTGGACGTGTCACACGACGGCAGCATGCTGTCGTTGTCGATCGCCAAGATCAACGGCGCCAACTTCCTGCACCTCTACAGGACGTCTGGGCTGCTGGAGGGAAGCACCACGCCGTTCGCGACGTACAGCTTTGGCCAGGCCGCGCCGGAAGGTTTCATATTCAGCAAGGACGGCCGCCAGTTGTACGGCAGTTCGTACTACACCGGCATCTCCAACATCTATCGCTACGACATCGCAAGCGGCAAGATGGATGCCTTGAGCAACATCGATACCGGCCTGTTCCGCCCGATGCAGCTGCCTGATGGCAAGCTCGCGGCGCTGGAGTACACCGGGCAGGGGTCGCTTCCGGTCGAATTCGACCCGAAGCCGCTGGATGACCTGAGCTCCATCGACTTCCTCGGCACTCTGGTGGCAGAAAAACACCCGATCGTGAAGACCTGGGGCGTCGGCCCGCCTTCAAGGATCGACCTCGACTCGCTGATCACTCACAAGGGCGTGTACAAGCCCGGCCACGAGATGCGCCTGCAGGCGCATTACCCTGTGATCGAAGGCTATCGCGGCGGGGCGGCGCTGGGCTGGCATACCGATCTCGGCGACACCTTGAGCCTTTACACATTGGGCATCGACGCCGCGGTGTCCACCGGCGGCCCGACCGACCGCGGCCAGCGCCTGCACCTCGATATCGATTACAAGGCCATGAACTGGGAAGTGCGGTACTGGCACAACCACGCTGATTTCTACGACCTGTTCGGCCCGGTCCGGACCAGCCTGAAAGGCGACTCGCTGCTGGTCGGCTACAAGCGCGCGCTGATCCTGGACAACCCGCGCCGGCTGGATTTCAGCGCCAGCGGCGCGTACTACACCGGGCTCAGCACCCTGCCGGGTTTCCAGAACGTCAACGCGTCGGTCAACAACATCTTCGTCGCCCGCGCCGGGTTGAAGTACACCGACCTGAAGGAATCGGGGGGCGCGGTGGACCGCGAGCAGGGCGTCGGCTGGAACGTGGACACTACGACCTACATCGCCAACGGCAAGACCATCCCGCAACTGCGCGCCGGATTCGATTTCGGTTTCATCCTGCCGGTGCCGCACATGTCGCTGTGGTTGTACAACAGCGCGGGCGTATCCGGCGGATCGCGCGACAACAATCTTGCCAATTTCTACTTTGGCGGCTTCCAGAACAACTACGTCGACAACCAGGACCCCAAGCACTACCGGGAATTCGACAGTTTCCCCGGCTTCAAGATCGACGAACTCGCGGGCCACACCTTCGCCAAATCGACGCTGGAACTGAACCTGCCGCCGTGGCGCTTCGAGAACATGGGCAGCCCCGGCTTTTTCCTCAAGTGGATTCGCCCGGCGCTGTTCACCGGCGTGCTGGTGACCGATCCCAACCGCGCGGCGCTGCGCAGCACCGCGCGCGACGCCGGCCTGCAGCTCGACCTCGACTTCTCCGTGATGAATCACCTGCCGATGACGCTATCGGCAGGCTACGCGCGGGGATTCGGGGGCACGGGTGACGGCCGGGACGAATGGATGCTCTCGCTGAAGATCCTGTGACGATGGACAGCCTCCATTCCGCACTGGCGCTGCTCACCGTCGTTCCGGTGGGCCTGCTGCCCGTCATCATCTTCCTGCTG
>JAGWZT010000501.1 GCA_018971925.1 Lysobacteraceae bacterium
CGGTAGCTCTGGCGCATGTCGGTCAGCAGCACGCGGTCCTGCGGACGCTTGGGACCGGCCAGCGACGGCTTGACGTCGGCGAGATCCAATTCGATCACCGCGCTGAATTCGGTCTGCGGCGAATGTTCGTCGTGCCACAGGCCCTGCGCCTTCGCGTACGCCTCGATCAGCTCGATCTGGTGCGTATTGCGCCCGGAGAGGCGCAGGTAATTGAGCGACTCCCTGTCAATCGGGCAGATCGCGCAAGTCGCGCCGTACTCGGGCGACATGTTGCCGAGCGTCGCGCGGTCGGCCAGCGGCAGGTGCTGCAGGCCGGGGCCGAAGAATTCCACGAACTTGCCGACCACGCCGTGCTTGCGCAGCATCTGCGTCACGGTCAGCACCAGGTCAGTCGCGGTCGCGCCTTCCGGCAGTTTGCCGGTGAAGCGGAACCCGACCACCTGCGGAATCAGCATCGACGATGGCTGCCCCAGCATCGCCGCCTCGGCCTCGATGCCGCCGACGCCCCAGCCCAGCACGCCAAGGCCATTGACCATCGTGGTATGGGAATCGGTGCCGAACAGGGTGTCGGGGAACGCCCAGGTCTTGCCATCGATGTCGCGCGTCATCACCACGCGCGACAGGTACTCCAGGTTCACCTGATGCACGATACCGGTCGCGGGCGGGACGACCTTGAAGTCGTCCAGCGCCTTCTGGCCCCAGCGCAGGAATGCGTAGCGTTCGTGGTTGCGCTTGAATTCGATCTCGGCGTTCCTTGCCAGCGCGTCGGCCTCGCCGAACACGTCCACCTGCACCGAGTGGTCGATCACGAGTTCGGCCGGGGAGAGCGGGTTGATCTTCTTCGGGTCGCCGCCCAGCGCGACCATCGCGTCGCGCATCGCGGCCAGGTCCACCACGCACGGCACGCCGGTGAAATCCTGCAGCACCACGCGCGCCGGCAGGAAGGAGATTTCGGTCGAGGGTTCCGCCTTCGGGTTCCAGTTCAACACCGCGTCGATCTGCGCCCGGGTGACTTCGCTGCCGTCCTCGTTGCGTAGCAGGTTTTCCAGCAGGATCTTCATCGAGTAGGGCAACCGCTTGATGTCGTGCTGCTCGCCCAGCTTCGCGAAACTGGCGATCTGGTAAGACTTGCCGCCAACGCTGAGGGTGTCGCGGATCCCGAATGAATCTTGCATGGTGCTCTCCTTGTTGCCGCGCAGTGCGTGGATGGCGCGGGATGGCATCGAATGGACCGCGTATTATCGCGCAAACGCCGCCGCGATGCCCGCGCACCTGCGTCGAAGGGAGAGTCTCGGTAGACTCACGCGAACCGGGGCGGAACGTCACTCAAGTTGGGGGCAAGTTCGACAGACCATGATCGCACCCGTGCGCCTGTTGCTCCGCATCTACGAAAAGTGGAAGCGCGACACCCTTTACGAGGGTGATTTCCGTCCCAGCATCAGTATCCTCAAGCTTTCCTTCATCGCGCTTTTCATCGGCGGCGCGGCGGCCGTCATTGCGTGGATCCTGTACCGGCTGATCGGCCTGGTTACGCACATTGCATTTGCCGGGCAATGGAACTTCGACTTCGTCCAGCCGGCCGCATTGCACGCGCCGTGGTGGCTCATCATCCTGGCGCCGGTGGTCGGTGGGGTGATCATCGGCTTCATGGCGCGCTATGGCACCGAGCGCATCCGCGGCCA
>JAGWZT010000502.1 GCA_018971925.1 Lysobacteraceae bacterium
GCCGTGGAAGGCGCGGCAGTCGAAGGTGCGGCTGCACCGGCCGCTGGTGGCGATGCTGCGGCCAAGGCCGCGGCGCCCGCAGCGGGCGACAAGAAGCCGGCCGAGAAGAAATAAGGATCGGTGTGCGGGTAACCAACAATCGTCATTCCGGGGCCGTTTCCGGTTTCTTTGGAAACGGAACCCGACTGCGGAGGCATGGGCGCCGAAGCGAACATCGGCATAGCCGATGGCGCGAAGCGCGAGCCGCGGATGCGGCGAGTTTACCCGGTGGCTTTGACCCGAAGTGTCTGCGTCAAAGTCATCGGGTTACTCGCGCCATCCATGGCGCCCGCCCTGCGGGCCGCCCATGGCGTTCGCGTTTGCTGTCCTGCAAACGCAGTCCCGCTTGCGCGGGAATGACGGGGTTGCCCCACACGTCTGGTCGCTTTCAGCAATGACCGGCATACGCCTGATCGCTGGACTCGGCAATCCCGGACCCGAATACCTGCGCAATCGCCACAACGCCGGTTTCTGGTTCGCCGACGTCCTGGCGACCGGCGCGGGGCAGCGTTTCGGCTTCGAGAACCGGCTGCACGCCGAAACGTGTCGTCTGCCGATCGATGGCGAGCCGGTGCGGGTGATCAAACCCGATACCTTCATGAACGAGAGCGGCCGCGCGGTCGTGGCGGCGCTCAATTACTGGAAGCTCGTGCCCGAGGAATTGCTGGTCGTGCACGACGACCTCGACTTGCCGCCCGGCACGGCGCGCCTGAAATTCGACGGCGGCCACGGCGGCCAGAACGGCTTGCGCGACATCATGGCGCAACTTGGGCACGGGAGGTTCCACCGCCTGCGTATCGGCATCGGTCATCCAGGTGACCGCAATCGCGTGACGCCGTGGGTGCTCGGCAATCCTTCCACGGCGGACGAGGATGCAATGCTGGACGCGATCGCGCACGCCATGGACGTGCTGCCGCTGGCGGTCGCGGGCGATTTCAACGAGGCGACGAAGCGGTTGCATACGCCACGGGACCCGGAACCCGGGACCCGAGCCCCGGACTGAAGTTACGTTGTCCGTCATCCGGGCGTAAGCCGGGGTCCATGTTGGTTTTTTCCCGGGGTCGCGTTGAAAAATGGATTCCGGCCTTCGCCGGAATGACGGCGTGGAGTTTCTCGAATGGCAATCCAATGCGGTATCGTCGGCCTGCCCAATGTCGGCAAGTCCACCCTCTTCAACGCGCTGACCAGGGCGGGCATCGCCGCGGCGAACTTCCCGTTTTGCACCATCGACCCGAACGTGGGCGTGGTGCCGGTGCCCGATCCGCGTTTGCAGCAACTCGCGGACATCGTGCATCCACAGAAGATCGTCCCGGCTTCGGTCGAGTTCGTGGACATCGCGGGGCTGGTCGCGGGTGCCTCGCGGGGCGAGGGCCTGGGCAACAAGTTCCTCGCGCACATCCGCGAAGTCGACGCGATCGCGCACGTGGTGCGCTGCTTCGAGCACCCGGACATCGTGCACGTCGCCGGCAAGATCGATCCGATCGCCGACATCGAAACCATCGACACCGAGCTTGCGCTGGCCGACCTCGAATCGGTGGACAAGGCGCTGGCGCGGGCGGAAAAAGCCGCCAAGGCCAACGACAAGGAAGCGATGGCCAGGCGACCCGTGCTGGAGAAGCTGCGCGCGGCGTTGAACGAGGGC
>JAGWZT010000503.1 GCA_018971925.1 Lysobacteraceae bacterium
GCGGCGTGATGGTGAAGGACGTCGCGGAACTGGTGGCACTGTTGAAGCAGAAAGGGTTGGCGTGATCCACCCATGGCCATCGTTGCCAAATACGCCATTCCTTTCGATCGTCATTCCGGGGCCGTTCGCGGCTTCCTCGCGAACGGAACCCGGAATCGGTTTTCCGACTGGTTGAGACCGATTCCGGGTTCCGCGCTGCGCGCGGCCCCGGAATGACGACCTAAAAAGAAAAATGCAGCTGCCACATTTCAAGCAGGACAAACAGTCCATGAGCAAAATCCTGATCGTCGCCGAACACCTCAACGGCCATCTGAACACGTCGACCGCGCGCTGCGTCACCTGCGCACGCGCGATCAAACCGGAATCCATCGACGTGCTGGTGCTGGCCGACGCGCCCGACGCCGTGGCCGCACAGGCCGCGAAACTGGATGGCATCTCGAAAGTGCTGACCGCCGCCCACGCCGAGAATGCGCGCGCGCTGGCTGCCGTGCTGGCGCCGCAGATCGCGGCCGTTGCGAAGAACGGTTACACGCATCTCTTGCTGCCATCCACCACCTTCGGCAAGGACGTCGCGCCGCGCGCGGCCGCACTGCTGGGCGTCGGGCAGGTCAGCGACGTCATGTCCGTCGCCGGCGCACACACCTTCACGCGCCCGATCTACGCGGGCAACGCCATCGTCACCGTGGAAACGCCTGCCGATGCGATCGTGGTCGGCACCGTGCGCACCGCGTCATGGCCGGCCGTCGGCGACGCGGCCAGTGCCGCACCGGTGGAAGCGCTGGCGATCGACGCGGCGATTCCGTCACATACGCGTTTCGTCGAATTGAAACAGGCATCCAGCGAGCGCCCCGACCTGCAGAGTGCGGCGAAGGTCGTTTCAGGCGGACGCGGCGTGGGCTCGAAGGAGAACTTCGACATCATCTACAAGCTCGCCGACAAGTTGCACGCCGCCGCCGGTGCTTCGCGCGCCGCGGTCGACGCCGGCTACTGCCCCAACGACATGCAGGTCGGCCAGACCGGCAAGATCATCGCGCCCGAGCTGTACATGGCGATCGGCATCTCCGGCGCCATCCAGCACCTCACCGGCATCAAGGACGCCGGCACCATCGTCGCCATCAACAAGGATGCCGACGCGCCCATCTTCGAAGTCGCCGACATCGGCCTCGTCGGCGACTTGTTCAAGCTGGTGCCGGAACTGGAAGCGGCGGTTTGAACCAAACACGGCGCGCGATCACAGCGGGGGCACCGGCGTGAAGCGCGTTTATCGTTCCCTGGGCATGACTGCCGGACTGATCGTCACTGTCCTGTTCGTGTGGTATGTGGTCCGCACCCTGCGCGGCCACGATCTTTCCGCTTACGCCACCCCGCGCGCGGCGTTGGGCATCCTGCTGGCAGCCATCCTGTGGTCATGCGGCGCACCGTTGCTGGCACTTGCCTGGCGCGGCATGCTCATAGGACTCGGTATCCGCCGTTCACGGCGTGAATTGTTCGCGATCATCGGTATCACCCAATTCGCCAAATACATCCCGGGCAATGTCGCCCAGTACATCGGCCGCGCCGGCATGTCGCTGGCACGCGGCATCCCCGCCCGTCCATTGGCCGTAACCATCATCCTCGAAACATTGTTGGTGATCGCCGCCGCCGTGGTGATGGGCGCGAGCACCGGAGCGCTG
>JAGWZT010000062.1 GCA_018971925.1 Lysobacteraceae bacterium
CGGTGCTGGAAGTGGTTTACCTGATCTTCAATGAAGGCTACACCGCGACCGCGGGCGGCGACTGGGCGCGGCCCGCGTTGTGCGAGGAAGCGATGCGGCTGGGCCGCGTGTTGGCGGGGCTTGCGCCGCGCGAGCCGGAAGTGCACGGACTGGTGGCCTTGATGGAAATCCAGGCCTCGCGGCTGCACGCCCGCACCGCCGCCGACGGCGCACCCATTCTTTTGCTGGATCAGGATCGTGCGCGCTGGGATCGCTTGCTGATCCGCCGTGGCCTCGCATCACTGGAACGCGCGGAACAACTCGGCGGCACGGACGGCAACTACGCGCTGCAGGCCGCAATCGCCGCTTGCCATGTACGCGCACTGCATGCAAAGGACACCGACTGGGCGCGGATCGCGTCGCTGTACGCGCGCCTTGCGGAAGTTGCGCCATCGCCGGTGGTGGAATTGAATCGCGCGGTCGCGGTGTCGATGGCCGAAGGCCCGGAGGCCGGACTGCAACTGGTTGACGCGCTGCAGAAGGAACGCGTGCTGGCCGGTTATCACCTGCTGCCCAGCGTACGCGGCGACTTGCTGTTCAAGCTGGGCCGCCGCGACGAGGCACGAGCGGAATTCGAACGCGCGGCGGCGCTGACCGGCAACACGCGCGAATCGGAACTGCTGCGTCAACGCGCCGCGGCGTGCAGCAGCGTGGAATAAGCATGCGCTGGCAGAATCCAGTGCGTTGTCTTCTTGGCTCGTCATTCCGGGGTGGCCTGCCTTCTTCATGCTTGTCATTCCGGAGCGGGCCGCAGGCCCGAATCCGGAATCGGTTTGAGAGTTGCCACGCGTCGACACCGATTGACTCGCGCCATCCATGGCGTTCGTCCTTCGGACCGCCGTCGGCGTTCGCGTTTGCAGTCCTGCAAACGCAGTCGGGTTCTGCCCGCAGACAGCGCGGGCGGCCCCGGAATGACGAACGAAAACAAGCTGAGGTTTCGCGTTGATCAGGTTCGAACGACGAGCAAAACCACAAATTCCCTGACCGGAGAATAGAGACATGGCCTACATGCTGTTTGTCGCCGAACCGCGCGGCCAGCGCGCCGAGCGCACCGAGGGAGAGGGCAAGGCGCTGTACCAGCGCATGCTGGATTACGCCGAGGACCTCAAATCACGCGGCGTACTGCGCGCGTATTCGTCATTGCGAAATGATTCCGAAGGCCAGCGCCTGCAAATCCGCGACGGCAAACGCAGCCTGCGCGACGGACCGTTCGCCGAAGCGCGCGAAATGATCGGCGGCTTCTTCCTGGTCGATTGCGCCACCCGCGACGAAGCCGTCGAACTCGCCGCGCTGTGTCCCGCCGCCGAGTGGGCGACCATGGAAGTGCGCGAAACGGGGCCGTGTTACCTGGGTTGATGGATGTTGTGGCGCTATCGATCCCCGGTCTGTTCTTGCGCGAAGCGCCGGATGAGGGTTCGGTCCCACGCAAGAGAAACTTATCCAAATGTGAGCGACATTTTGCGAATGCGTACCCTCACCCGCCCCTGCGGGGAGCGCTACGCGCTTGCGCTGCGCGCGCCTCTCCCGAAGGGAGAAGGGTTCACAGCTGAGCGTTGAGGTTGATCTGGTTCGTTTTTGGTTCAGGGTGAGGGGCGGCGATCGACGGCCATCTTTTGCAGCCGCGCCGCATGCGCGACCAGTTCCTTGCGCAGCCGTTGCGGGGTGCGGATCTCGAAGTCGAACGGCACGCGCGCGAGCTGGCGCGCGAACCAGGCCAGGTCGTCGGTGCGCACGCGCAGCAACACGCCGTCATCTGCCGGTTCGAGCAAACCCATCGCCGGTGAAAAAGCCTCACGCGCCTTCGCAAGGTCGGTGCGCAACAGGACTTCCACATGGTGCGCACGCGGCAGCGTGGCGATGCTGCGGTTCAACCATTCCAGTACGTCGAAACCCCGTGGCCGTGTGAATCGAACCGCCAGCGGCTGCACTTCTATGATCCGGTCGACGCGGAACCCGCGTACACCGTGGCGCAGGTGACAGTAGCCGACCGCGTACCACGCGCCGCCGCGGAAGCCGAGGCCGTAGGCATCGAAATCGCGCCGGCTTTCCTCGCCCTGGGCTGAGCGGTAATGCAGGTGCACGCGCTCCGCGACGTGCGCGGCGTGCGTCAGCAGCATCAGCGCCGTCGCGTTGATCTGCATCGCCAAGGTGCTGGGAGATTCGATAGAGACGGTCGTTTCCACCGCGCGCAAGCGCCGTTTCAGCGAATCGGGCATCACGCGTTCCAGCTTGGCCTGCGTGCTGGCCAGCGCCGATTCGCCCGCGTGCAAGCCGAGGCTGCGCGCGGCCAGCAGGCCCATCGACAGCGCCAGTGCTTCCGCGTCGGTGAACATCATCGGCGGCAGTTTGAAACCCGCCACCAGCATGTACGCACCGTGGCGGCCGCGCTCGGTGGTGATCGGGATACCGAGTTCTTCCAGCAGCACGATGTAGCGCCGCAGGGTACGCACGTCGACGTTGATGCGTTGCGCCAGTTCGGGTCCGCTGATGCGGCCGCGGCTTTGCAGCAGTTCCAGGACGGCCAGCACGCGGGAGGCGGGGTGGGGCATCCGAACAGTCTAGCTTGAATCAGGACATGAATTGCCCTGATTGGGTTTTAGCGTGTGCTCCAAGTGCAATTCGACCGGAGACCGTCATGCCCCGTCTTTCAGTCCTGCTGCTTGGAGCGTTCTGCATGAGTACCTTCATTGCCTCCGCGCACGCGGATACCGACATGCGCGCGGCGTTGGAGAGCGTTGCGCACCTGACCAACTACCCCGTTGTGGAATTGCGCCGCTACGACATCGCGCCCGGCCGGCGCGAGCGCTTCGTGCGCTATTTCGACGCGTATTTCCCGGAGGCGTTCGAGCAACTGGACTGCATGGTGTTCGGGCAGTTCCAGGATCGCGCCGCGTCCACGAAGTTCGTCTGGCTGCGCGGCTACGACGACATCAACGCGCGTCCGATCGTGGATGCGGCGTTCTACTACGGGCCGGTGTGGCGCGAGCACCGCACCAAGGTCAACGCGTTGTTTCCGGGCGCGAGCGACAACGTGCTGCTGTTGCGCCCCTTGACACCGCAGACTGAGATTCCGGTGTTGCCGGCGGTCGATCCGGTGGACGAAGCGCATGGCGCGCGCGGCGTAGTGGTCGCGCAGATTTTCGCGGTGGAGAAGGGCGACGAGGATGCGTTCGCGCAACGCGCGCAGGCCGCCTTCGTGCGTTATGCAAACGCACATGTGCATCCGGCCGGCGTGCTGGTGACGCTGGACGTGCCGAACAATTTTCCGCAATTGCCGGTCCGCACCGACGGGCCTTTCCTGGTGTGGTTGGGCGTGGTCGAAAACGACGCGGCGCTGAAGGATTTCGAAGTGTTGGCGTCGCAAATCGAGCAGTCGCTCGAAGACACCGGCATGCTGCGTGGAGCGCCTGAGCGCCTGGTTCTGGATCCGACGCCGCGCTCGCGCCTGCGCTGGTGGCCCGTTGCGGACACGAAATCCACGCCATGAGCCATTCGGCCGACCTGCTGCTGTTTGCCGCGCTGGTGTTCGGCATCATCGTGTTGCCGGGCCTGGACATGGCGTTCGTGCTGGGCAGTTCGCTCACGGCCGGGCGCCGGAACGGGTTGACGGCGGTTGCGGGCATCACCGCCGGCGGTGCCTGTCTCGTGGCGATGACGACGCTGGGCATCGGCGTGCTGTTGAAGATGGTTCCGGCGGCCTTCAACGCGCTGCTGCTGGCCGGCGCGCTGTACATCGCGTGGATCGGGATCTCGTTGCTGCGCGCGGATTCCGCGTTCGGCATCCAGGCGCGAGGTTGCCCGACGCCGGCGTGGACCACGTTCCGTCGCGGTGTGTTGACTTGCATGATGAATCCGAAGGCCTATCTGTTCTTGCTGGCCGTGTTTCCGCAATTCCTGCGCGCGGAATATGGGCCGCTGTGGTCGCAAGCGCTGGTGCTGTGGGCGATCATCGCGGTCACGCAGCTCGTGGTTTACGGCGGCATCGCGCTCGCCGCCGCGCAGGCACGTGGCTGGCTGCTGCGACGACCCGAAGCGGGTCTTGTCACCGCGCGCGTGGTCGGTATGGTGCTGGTGGGCGCCGCGCTCCTCACCGGGCTCGAGGGCTGGCGTTCGCTGTGAGTGCGCGGCGACAATGCACGGAACGTTTTGCGTTCCTGCGCCCCATCATGGAAATTCAATGAGAAAAGATGTGATGCCGACGATCCGTGCCGCGCAGGTGATGCCGTGGCTCTTTGCGCTCGTGCTCGCGACCTTCGTGGGTGGCGTGGCCCATGCGACCGACGCGTCAGTCCGCAACTGCCACGTTGGAGCGTACCGGCTCACCGATGGCGGCGTGGTGGATGTGGGGCCCAGCGAGGGTTCGCACCTGCGCTGGCGTCGCGAGGATGGCACGACGGGCTCGCTCACGTCGCACGCCGACGGAACGTGGACCAGTACGCTGGGTTGGACCGATCGATCAGATGGCATCGAGGTCACGTTCTCGGATTGCGCGAAGGGGAGCATCGAGTTCGCCGGCATGCACGGCCAACGCATCGCGTTCGACGTCACCAACACGCGCTTCCAGGGTGCCGGGGTCACGCTGGCCGGACGGTTGGTGTTGCCCAAGGGCAACGCGCGCGTGCCGATCGTGGTGCTGATACATGGTTCGGAACACGAATCCGCACGCGATTTTTATTCCCTGCAGCGGATGTTTCCCGCCGCCGGTATCGGCGTGTTCGTGTACGACAAGCGCGGCACCGGCGCGTCGTGTGGCACGTACACCCAGAATTACCTTGTGCTCGCCGACGATGCGATCGCCGCGGTGGGCGAAGCCAAGCGCCTGGCGGGTCCGCGTGCCGGGCGCATCGGCTACCAGGGCGGCAGCCAGGGCGGCTGGGTGGCGCCGCTGGCCGCGAAAATCTCGCCGGTGGATTTCGTGATCGTCGGTTTCGGGCTCGCGGTGTCGCCGCTGGACGAAGACCGCGAGGCGATCGCCTACGACATGCAGCGCCAGGGTTACGGCGCGGACGTGATGGCCAAGGCGATGCAGGTGGCTGATGCGTCCGCCGCGATCCTGCTCAGCGATTTCCGCAGCGGTTACGACAAGCTGGACGCGCTCAAAAAGCAGTACGGCAAGGAGCCGTGGTTCAAGCACGTGCATGGCGACGTTACCTGGGCGCTGCTGGCGTGGCCGGCCGAGGAGTTGAAACAGAAGGGACCGGAGCTGTTCGCCGGGGTACCGCTGCAGTACGACCCGATGCCGGTGCTGCGCAACCTCGACACGCCGCAGCTCTGGATCCTCGGCGGCGAGGATGCCGATGCGCCGAGCGCAGAAACCATCAAGCGCCTGCGTGGACTTCAGCAATCGGGCCGCCCGATCACGCTGGCCGTTTATCCGCACGCCGAGCACGGCATGTACGAGTTCGAGACCAAGCCGGACGGCACCCGCGTCGACACCCGCAACCCGGGTGGCTATTTCGCGATGATGCGTGACTTCATCCTTTCCGGGAAATTGCAGGGCAAGTACGGAAACGCCGTGCTGCACGATGCCGTAACCAAGACCTCCGGGCATGCAAACGACTGATTCGTTGCGAATGCGACGGGTCAGCGCGCGCCATCCGATCCGTGGTCGGGAAACGCGTCATCCGGCAGCGCGAGGAAGGCGAAGCAGGGTGTGCCATGGCCCCGCCAGTTTGCGCAAGCGTCTTCCAGCACGTCGCACAGCATGTCGAAGTCGCTTTCGGAAGCATCGCGCAGATCGCCGGCATGGTCGAACAGCCACGCGTAGCCGCCTGCGTTCGGAAGCCATGCGAGATCGCCAAGGCAATCGGCCAGCGCATCCCAGTTCGCGCCGAAAGTTTTGGGAAACGCGAGCGCCTTGGCGATGCGTTGCAGCAGGTCGTGCTTGTCGCCGCAACCGGCAAGACTGATGCGCCGCACCAGATGGCCTTCCGCGTGGGCAGCCGCATCGAGCGTATCCAGGTCGCTCTCGCCGACCAGATACGCGCCGTCTTGTTCTGCATTCGCGAAGTCGATGGTGCCCGTCATCGCGACACCGTGAATTCGCGGAAACTGCGGTAATGGTCGCCGGTGTAGTAGTACGCGACCGGCGGATTGCCACCGGTAATGATGCGGCGCGCGCCACGGTCACGCGCGCCGGGCGTTTCCACCGTGTACTCGTGGTAGTAGCCGCGGGGCTCGGCGGGGAGCAGATGTTCGTAGTTGCCGAACACCACGCCGTCCTGCCGGTGCGGAAAGGGGCCGCCGCTCGCGATCAGCGCCAGCGTGTGGTGTGCTTCCGGTGGCAGAAAGGCGGGAAGTTGTGCGGAAGACGCGGTGTTTGATTCCGGCTGATCCGCGGGTGCCGCGATGGGTGGCGAGGCGGCGGGTCGCGTGACCGTCGCATGGCGCTGCGTGTACAGGTAGCCGACCACCAATGCCAGTACGAGCAGGGGCAGCAGCGTTTTCCAGGTGCGTTGCATCAGTTCGCTCCGTGTTCCGCCAGCATCGTGGCGATCGCGTCGAGATCGGATTGCGGGGAAGGCTGGATGTTGCGGCCGAAGTCATCGGTCGGCCGCTGGTAACGATTCAGCAGCAGTGAAAACGCAAGCCGCGCGCCTGCCGCGTCGGTGACGAAGCCCGAAAGCGTGTAGACATGCGTCAGCGTGCCGGTCTTGGCTTGCACGTTGTCGGTGGCAGCGCTGCCGCGCATGCGGTATTCGAGCGTGCCGTCGATCCCTGCGACGGGCAGCGCATCACGCAGCACGTTCGCGAAGGGTTGCCGTGCGATCCATGCCAGCAGCTTGACGGTTGCGGCCGGAGTCACCAGGTCTTCACGCGAGAGTCCAGAACCCTCGTTGAACATCGCCTCGCCGCGGTCGATGCCGATCCGGCCAAGGAATGCGCGCATCGCGCACGACCCCCATTCCGCACTGGTCTGGGGTGGCTCGGCACGGTCCGCGCACACCCTGGTGCGCGCGGTCGTGACGCCAACCTGTTGCAACAGCATCTGCGCGTAGCGGTTGTCGGAGTGCTTCAGCATATGCACGAGGAGTTGCGACAGCGGCGGTGAAGCGATGCTGGCGATTTCCGTCGGATTGTTGGCCAATGCGGCGTCCGTTTCCGGCCAGTGCAACGCGCGCACGCTGCCGTCCAGCGCGATGCCGCGTTGCGTGAGTGCATCCCGCAGCAGGTCGGCCGCGAACAGCGCGCCGTCGGGTGCCGACAACGCATAGGTTCCACTCGGCTGGTTCGCGCGCAAGCTGCCCGTCGCATACAGCACGCCGGAACCCGGTGGCCGGTACAGGCTCAACGGCGCCATGCTGCCGGTAAGGTTCACCACGCGCATGCCGGAATGGTCCGGATCGATCACGACGCCACAACAGCGGGTGCCCTCGCGCGTGACCTTCACGCGCACCACGTTGTTGCGCGCGCCCAACGCGCCCGCCTGCGCGCCGTAGTCGGTTTGCAGGTCCAGCGCTTCCCAGCCATCGCCGAACAGCGGGCCCGCGAAATACGTGTCGTCGGCGATCAGGTTGCCGCGGATGTGGCGCACCCCGCGGCCGGCCAGCGCTTCGGCAAACCTGTCGGCCCAATCCGGCGATGCGTCGGGATTGCCCAACGACGGGTCACCGCCGCCGTACAGAATCAAGTCGCCCGCCAGCGTGCCGTCGGCGCGTGGCGCGGCCGTCGCGTAAAGGGTGGTGGAGAAGCGTGCGCCGGCGCCCAGGGTCTGCAGCGCGAGCGCCGAGGTGTAGAGCTTGGCGTTGGACGCGGGCAGGAACAACGCATCGGCATCATGCCGGTAGAGCGTGTTGCCGCTGTCCAGCGACAACACGTCGATGCCCCACTGCGCGTGCGCAAAACGCGGCTGCGAGATGTAGGCGTCGATGCCCTCCGCCAACGATGACGGCACGCTGCGGGGGGACGTGGCGTTGGGAACGAGCGGTGGGGGTTGTGCGGCCCCGGTCGGTTTGAGGGGTGGGGCAGTCGCGCAGCCGCCCAGCAACAGTGCGAACAGGAGCGCGGGGATAAAACACTTCAAGACAGCCGCCCTTGCAGCGCCATCGCCGCCGCGGGATTGCGGACCTTGGCGGCGCTGATGAAATGGATGAATACGTCCCGCCGCGCGGACGGGGCGTTGCCCCCCGATGACACGCGTGGCAAATCGTCCGGTTCGCCGCCCTCATGCCATGTCCGCGCACGAAAGGCCCACGCATCCAGATCCTTCGCGGAATAACCGTCGCGCTCGGATTCGCGGCTGCGCATCAGGCGTGCGTAGACGAAGTCGCCCGTGAGATCGGCGAAATTCGGGTATTCGCCGGAATCGGTGAAGACGCACGTGGCGCGGTGCGCACGCGCCAGTTGCAGGAACTCGTCGCAGAGAAAGCCTCGGTTGCGCACTTCAATCGCATGCCGCAATGCGCGTCCGTTCACCACGTTGGGCAACAGGTCGAGGAACGCCGCGAAATCGTCGTGCTCGAACGCACGCGAGGGCGGAAACTGCCACACGATCGGGCCGAGGCGATCCTCAAATTCGGCCAGCCCGCCAAAGATGAAGCCGCGGACCAGCGCAC
>JAGWZT010000504.1 GCA_018971925.1 Lysobacteraceae bacterium
GCGGCTGGCGCCTCGAAGGCGAATTGCCCGACGTGCCGAAACTGGTGCTGATCGTCGCGCCGCATTCGTCGTGGTGGGACGGCATCTGGGGCCTGTTGTTCAAGATCGCCTTGGGCACCGACATCGCCTTCATGGCCAAGCGGGAGTTGTTCCGCCGGCCGTTGGGCGGGTTGTTGCGGAGACTCGGCGGCGTGCCGATCGCCCGCGGCGAGGCGGCAGACGTGGTGGGGCAGATGGTCGAACGTTTCCGCACCCGCGAACGCCTGTGGCTGGGCATCGAACCCGAGGGCACCCGCAAGGCCGTCGCCAAGTGGAAATCGGGTTTCTGGCACATCGCGCGGCAGGCCGGCGTGCCGATCCTGCCCGGCTATTTCGATTACCCGCGCAAGGTGATCGGGCTCGGCCCGTTGTTCCTGCCGGGCAACGACAAGGATGCCGACCTTGCCGCGCTGCGCGCGTTCTATCGGCCGTTCCGGGGAAAGCACAGGGGAGTGTGAATTCCGGTGACGCCGCCGTACCCTGCCATGCGCCCCGGCCATGGCTGGGGTATGATCCGGAGCGGAAAAACTGGGGGTGGCCGTGTCCGGCGTTCTGTTCAACAAGAATGTTGCGGGTTCCGCCGCGCCGGCGACGGAGACGCCCATCATGGGCCGGTTGCCGCGGCGGTTGTCCGAGCGCGAGATGGCGTTGTTCACCGGCGTGGGCCAGCGGCTGGAGTTGGGGCCGGGCCGCGCGGTGTTCCGGCGCGGCGAATTCGGCCGCAGCATGTTCGTGATCGCGTCCGGGCGGGTGCTGCTGGAATTCGCCGGCGACCTGCCCGACAAGCTGATCGGCCCCGACGAATATTTCGGCGAGCTCGCGATGTTCGTGGGCAACCACGCGCGCTCGGGCAGCGCGCTGGCGTCCGAGCCCTGCGTGGTTTACGTGATCGAACCCGATACGTTCGAAATGCTGATGCGCAGCGAGCCGCTGCAGATGGCGCAGTTCATGCTGCGCTCGTTCACCTATCTGGTGGCCAGCGAGCAGCAGTTGATCTCGAATTACAAGCGCCGCAACGAAGACCTGATGCAGACACTGGACTCGCTGCGCCAGACCCGCGACCAGTTGCAGCTTGCGCGGCGCCAGGTGTGCACCGATGACCTGACCGGCCTGTGCAACCGGCGCGGGCTGTACCAGTTCCTCGAAAACACGGTGGAAGTGCGCGACCGCAACCGCCAGTTCGGCCTGCTGCTGGTCGACATCGATCATTTCAAGCAGATCAACGACCAGAACGGCCATCTTGTCGGCGACGAGGTGCTGCGCGCGATCGCCACGGAAATCCAGGATGCCGCGGGCGTCACGGACCTGCCGTGCCGCCTGGGCGGCGACGAGTTTGCCCTGCTGACGCAAGTGATCGACCAGCGCGAGTTGACCGAGCGCGCGTTGCGCATCACCGAAGGCGTGCGCCAGCTGCGCTTCCCGAAAAACGCGCCGGAACTCACCGTTTCCGTCAGCGTCGGCGGCGGACTGTGCCGCGACGACGACGAATGGTCGGTGTGGTACAGCGAAGCCGATTGTGCGCTGTACCACGTGAAGGGCTCGGGCGGCGACGGCGCGCACGTGATGAGTTGAAACTCCCCTCTTCCTGCGGGGTGAGGGCCGGGTTGCCTGGCAAGCGCACGACGCGCGA
>JAGWZT010000063.1 GCA_018971925.1 Lysobacteraceae bacterium
TCCAGCGCGGTGCCGAACTGCCAGCCGGCCGGGAAGGTGACGCTCGGTTCGACCTTGATCTGGCGCGAATAGTGCCCGGCCGGATACAGCGACACCGTGTTCCATTCCAGCGACAGCATCTTGTCGGTCATCTGGATGAACGCGTGCGAGCCGCGGCCGGAGAGGAACTGGAAATCCACGCCGATGTCCGACACGCCCTGCGGCACGTCCACGCGGAACGCATACACGTCGTACTTGTCGCGCTTCCACTTGAGCGGTTTGCCGTTGGCCGTGACCTTCAAGCCCGCCAGCATGGCGATCGGGCCTGAGGGCGAATGGTCGCCCGGAATCCACTTCGGGTACAGCAGCGTCAATTCGCCCGCCTGCACCGGGATGGTTTCGTGCACGCGAAAGATGCCCTGGCGCGTGTCGCTGGCGTCAACGTGGACGCGGATCGTGCCTGGATACGGCGTGTCCTGCGGCGGCGCGATGTGCGCGTCGGCGGCATCGGCGAACGCGCTGCCGGCGATGGCCAGCGCCGAGAAGCCAAAAATCAGGATCGCCGCGAAGCGGGCGGAAAACGACAGACGCTGCTGCACGCGGGACATGCGGGGTGCTCCGGCGATGAAGTGATCGCGTCGAACGTAGCACCGCGCGCAGAGCCGCGCATAGGCCGGATGGCATGGTCAGCCGTGAATCAGCCCTTGCGTGCGCCCTGCCCGAACAGGATCTGCTTTTCCTCGTCACTCATCGTTTGGCCGGACCGGGGATTCACTTCCGGCCCGCGTGCCATGGCGCGGATCGTGGCCGGACGCGCGGCGATGGCATCGCGCCAACGGCGCACTTCGACGAAGGGTTCGAGGTTCAGCGGCGCCTTCGAGTACGGGTCGATCCACGGCCAGCAGGCCATGTCGGCGATGGTGTAGTCGTCGCCGGTGATGAACCTGCGGCCGGCGAGCCGACGATCCAGCACGTCGAGCAGGCGTTCGGATTCCTTCACGTAGCGCTGGATCGCGTAGGGGATCTTTTCGGGCGCATAGACGCTGAAATGCCCATGCTGGCCGGTCATGGGCCCCAGACCGCCCATCTGCCAGAACAACCATTCCAGGCATTCAACCTTGCCGCGTGCATCCTCTGGAACGAACCTGCCGGTCTTGCCCGCGAGATACACCAGGATCGCGCCGGACTCGAACACGCTGATCGGCTTGCCGCCGCCGACCGGATCGTGATCGACGATCGCGGGCATCTTGTTGTTGGGCGAGATCGCGAGGTAGTCGGGCTTGAACTGGTCGCCCTTGCCGATATCCACGGGCTTGATGGCGTAGGGCAGCCCGGCTTCTTCCAGGAACAGCGTGATCTTGTGGCCATTCGGTGTCGGCCAGTAGTACAAATCAATCATGACGTTGTGCGCTTCGTGGAATGATCAACACCACGGCGCTGCCAGAACGTCGCAGCGTCGTGTGCATTCCAAGTGGTGCCTTGCCATCGCCAATACAAGCGCTCGCTGAACCCGCGAAGCGCTGGAGATTGTTCAATCGCTCCGTGCCAACGCGCTGTGCCTGATGCCGTAGCCGAAATAGATCACCAGCCCGATCACCATCCAGATCACGAAGCGCCAGATTGTCAGCATCGGCAAGCCGCCGATCATGTGGAAGTGTCCGTCGCTGAACCACGGCCAGCCGATGATCAGGAACAGCGAGAACAACATGCCGACCGGCGCCACCAGCCACAGCGCCGGCGAGCGGAAGCTGCGGCGCACGTCGGGGCGGCGCACGCGCAGGACCAGCACGGCAAGGCAGATCACGATAAACGCCGACAGCGTGCCGATGTTCACCAGTTCGGCCACTTCGTTGATCGGCAGGAAACCCGCGACCAGGGCGCTGAACACGCCGAGGATCACGGTCGGGCGATGCGGCGTGCCGTAGCGCGGATGCACGTGTGCGAACCAGCGCGGCAGCAACCCGTCGCGCGAGAGTGCGTACCAGATGCGCGCCGCGCCCAGCATGAACGCGAACAGCACGCTGGTCAGCCCGGCCACCGCGGCGACGTTGATGATGCCGCGCACCCAGTCGAGATGCAGTGCCTTGAACGCGGCGTCCACCGGCGCGGGGGAGTTCAGTTGCGGATAGGGCACCATGCCGGTCAACACCAGCGACACCGCGATGTACAGCGCCATCGAGATCGCCAGCGACAGCAGCACCGCGCGCGGCAGGTCGCGCTGCGGATTCTTCGCTTCTTCGGCGGCGGTGGTCAGGGTGTCGTAGCCGAAGCAGGCGAAGAACACGATGCTGGACGCCGCCAGCACGCCGGCCCAGCCGAAACGCGAGGCGCCATCCACGGCGTGCGCCAGCGGCGGCACGAACGGGTGCCAGTTGGCGGGGTTCACGTAGAACGCGCCGACCGCGATCACCAACAGCACGCCGATCACCTTGATCACCACGATCACGGTGTTGGCGCGCGCGCCCCACTCGGTCCTGATGGTGAGCATCCACGCGATCACCAGCGAGATCGCCGCGGCCACCACGTCGAACACCTTGCCCGAACCCGGATTCGCGGGATCGTACGCGCCCTGCAGCCACACCGGCAGGTGCACGCCGAACAATTGCACCAGCAACGCCTGCACGTAGCCCGACCACCCGATCGCCACCACCGCGACGATCAGCGCGTATTCCAGGATCAAATCCCAGCCGATGATCCAGGCGAACAGTTCGCCCAGCACCGCGTAGCTGTAGGTGTAGGCGCTGCCGGTGACCGGGATCATTCCCGAGAACTCCGCGTAGGCCAGCGCCGCGCAGGCACTGCCGATGCCGGCGACGATGAAGCTGACGATCACCGCGGGGCCTGCGTTCACCGCGGCCTGCTGCCCGGCCAGCACGAAGATGCCGACGCCGATGATCGCGCCGATGCCGATCGCAGTGAGTTGCCACACACCGAGCACCCGGCGGAACTCGCCGCGCCTGCCGGCCTCGGCCTGCAACTGTTCGACCGTCTTGTGGCGGGTGAGTTGCTGGATCAGGCTCATCGTGTCTGCCCCAATGTAATCGTCGAAAAAGTACCTTCCTGGACTTTTTCAACACGCCGAGTCCGGCACCTGTCCGGACTCGGCTTCGCGGATCAAACACTTGGGCGTTCGATCCGCGGCGGGTCGTCCCTGACCCGCACTGCCAAGGTGTCTTTCAACACCCTGGCAGGCCCCGGAACCGGGCGAGCATAACCGCGCCGGCGGTGTAGCGGCTGTGCCGATGGTCCCGGGTTGGAGCCGGCCACGGGCTGCGCGACAATCGGGATTCGCCGCGCCCGCTGGCTTGTCACGGAACCGCCCACCAACGGCTGGTATCTTGGTCGCGAACCATCACGCACGCATACCGTTCGACACCACCCGGCATGTCCCGCAAACGCACCGCCAACCGCAAACAAACGGGCACCGCGAAGCCGGTCGAGCAAACCGAGCTGCCGTTGCTCGACTTGCGCGCGCCGGAACTGCAGCCGGCGGACGGGCCAGACACTTCGCGGCCGGCGGATGCGTCGGCGCGCTCGACCCGCACCATCGAATTCCTGTTGCGCGCGCTGCCCGCTGGCTGGCGGGCCAAGACGCGCGACCTGCTGGTACTGGTGCGGATGGACCGCCCGATCGGCGCGCTGCTGTTGCTGTGGCCGACCTGGTGGGCGCTGTGGCTGGCGGCGGACGGTTTCCCGCCATGGAAATTCCTGATCGTGTTCACGGTCGGCGTGTTCGTGATGCGCGCGGCCGGGTGCGCGATGAACGATTTCGCCGATCGCAACCTCGACCCGCAAGTGCAACGCACCGCGGGCCGCCCGCTCGCAGCCGGACGCGTGAAGCCGCGCGAAGCCGTGCTGGTATTCGCGGGCCTGTGTCTGCTCGGATTCGTGCTGGTGCTTGCGTTCACCAACCGGCTGACGATTTACCTGTCGTTCGCCGGCGCCGCGCTGGCTGCGCTGTACCCGTTCTCCAAGCGCTACACGCAATTGCCGCAAGTGGTGCTGGGCGCCGCGTTCGGCTGGGGCATTCCGATGGCGTTCGCCGCGATCACCAACGGCCTGCCACCCGTCGCCTGGTTGCTGTTCCTCGGCAACGTGCTGTTCTCGACCATCTACGACACCGAGTACGCGATGGTCGACCGCGACGACGACCTGCGCGCCGGCGCGAAGTCCACCGCGATCCTGTTCGGCGAGGCCGACCTTCCGATACTCGGGATCTTGATGGCAACGATGCTGTTCACGCTGCTGCTGGTCGGACAGCGTGCGCAGTTGGAATGGCCGTTCCTGGTCGGCCTCGGTGTCGCGCTGTTGTTGTTCGCGTGGCAACTGTGGAACATGCGCTGGCGCCAGCGTGATGCGTGCTTCGCCGCGTTCCGCAACAACAACTGGGTCGGCGGGGTCGTGTGGCTGGGGATGGTGGTGGCGCTGGCGACCAGGTAGGAGGGCCGGAAGGCCCGATTCGCAGAGATCGCGCCTCGCGCATTTTTAAAATGCCGTCCACGGCCAAGTGCTCCGTGGTCGCGGCTTCCGCCGCTCCTACAGGCGCGCGGGCGCACGCGCAAGCGCCCACACGTCCACGCGTTGCACGCCCGCCCGTTTCAACACGCGAGCGCATTCGGCCAGGGTGGCGCCGGTGGTGAACACGTCATCCAGCACCGCAACATGCTCGGGTGCCTTGCCATCGAGATTCGCAACGAATGCGCCGCGCACATTGCGGCGGCGTTGTATCGCAGAAAGTTCGGTTTGCGCGTTGGTGGCCCGGGTCCGACGCAGCGCTTCGCACAACAATGAAACTCCAAAGTGCTTCGCCAGCGGTTTCGCGAGTTCCAGCGCCTGGTTGTAGCCGCGCCGGCGCAACCGCGACTGGTGCAGCGGCACCGGCACGATGGCGTCGGGCAGACCATGCGGTGCTTGTGATGCGCTCCAGAGCAACGACAGCGTACGCCCGGCCGCGAGATCGCCGCCGAACTTGAAGCGCGATTCCAGTTGCGCCAACGGCCACTCGTAACGGAACGGCACCCACGCCGCCTCCCACGGCGGCGCGCGTCTGATGCAGCGGCCGCAAAGCGGTGTCGACGATTCCAGCGGCAACGCACACCGCGCGCAACGGGTCGTGTTGCGCGGCATGTCGGCTTCGCAAGCGGCGCACAGGCTCAAGGCGCCCTGTCCACGCACGCCGCACAACAGGCAGTGGGAAGGCAGCAGCGCCTCCAACGCACCGTCAACCAAACAGGTTGTATTGAAGTTGACAGACATCCCTATCCCCTTCGACACTTCGCGATCTCGTCATGCCGGCGAAGGCGCCCGCCAGACGGGCTTGCCGGAATGACGAAGGTGCTTTCGGGCCCTTTGCCCGTTGCCACTATAAAGCGGAGCCGCCGCGATGGACGGAATGAATCCCGATACGCCGGTCAGGCACGACTGGAAATTGGCCGAGATCGAATCGCTGTTCGATCTGCCCTTCATGTGGTTGTTGTCGCGTGCGCATGCGGTCCACGCAGCCAACCACGATCCCGATGCGGTACAGGTATCGACGTTGCTGTCGATCAAGACCGGCGGCTGCCCCGAGGATTGCGCGTATTGCCCGCAGGCGCAGCGCTACCACACCGGCGTCGAGGCCCAGAAATTGATGGATGTGAAAGACGTCCTGGAACGCGCGCGCGCCGCCAGGGCCGCGGGTGCCTCACGCTTTTGCATGGGCGCGGCGTGGCGCGGGCCCAAGGATCGCGACATCCCGAAAGTCGCCGCGATGATCCGCGAAGTGAAAGCACTGGGTATGGAAACTTGCGCGACGCTGGGCCTGCTCGGCGAAGGCCACGCGCAACAACTGAAAGACGCCGGGCTCGACTACTACAACCACAACATCGACACCTCGCCCGACTACTACGGCGAGATCATCCACACCCGCGAATTCGAAGATCGCCTCGACACGCTGGAAGACATCCGCGTCGCAGGATTGAAAACCTGCTGCGGCGGCATCGTCGGGATGGGCGAAACGCGCGCGCAACGCGCCGGACTTTTGCAGGCGCTTGCCAACCTTCCCGAACATCCGCAGTCGGTGCCGATCAACCAATTGGTGCCGGTACCCGGCACGCCGCTGGCCGATGCACAAAAAATCGATCCGTTCGAATTCGTGCGCACCATCGCGGTCGCGCGCGTCGTGATGCCGAAATCCGTCGTGCGATTGTCGGCCGGCCGTCAGCAGATGAGCGACGAGATGCAGGCGCTGTGCTTCTTCGCGGGCGCGGGTTCGATCTTCATGGGCGAGAAGCTGCTGACCACCGGCAATCCCGAGGTCGAGCACGACCACGCGTTGTTCCGCCGCCTGGACCTGCATCCCATGCACCTCAACGTCGATGTGCACGAACCCGGCACGGTGCAAGCAGACATTCTTGAGTCGTGCATGCACGTGGTCTAGTTTTTCCCTTCTCCCTTCGGGAGAAGGTGGCGCACGGCGCGAATTAGGGTTCGCCTCTCTCGACCATTCTGGTTTGCAATGAGCCCGTACCTTCGCGTGAAATCGTACCCTCACCCCGGCGCTGCGCACTCGGCGCTACGCGCCGCCTCTCTCGAAGGGAGAGGGGTTCAATTTAATGCGGCCTGACCTGCTACAGAACCTTGCCACGCGCATCGCCGAGCGTGAACGCGCGGGATTGTTGCGGCGCGCACGAACGCTGGATGCTGCGGATGGCATGCGCGTCACCATCAGCGGACGCGATCTGCTGAATTTCTGCAGCAACGACTACCTCGGGCTGGCGCGGGACCCGCGCATCATCAAGGCCCTGCGGAACGCCGCGAATGAATGCGGCGTCAGCAGCACCGCCGCGCATTTGGTGTGCGGCCATTACCGCGAACATGCACGGCTCGAAGAAGTGCTGTGCGAATGGACCGGCCGCGAAGCCGCGCTGTTGTTCTCTTCTGGTTGGCTGGCCAATCTCGGGGCGATGCAGGCGCTGCTCGATCGTCACTGCACGTGCGTGCAGGACAAATTGAACCACGCCAGCCTGCTGGACGCGGCACAACTCGCCGGCGCCGCGTTGAAACGCTATCCACACAACGACACCGAGGGCGCTGCACGGCAACTGGAGAACGCCGGAGAAAACCCGGCGCTGCTCGCGACCGATGGCGTATTCAGCATGGGTGGCGACATCGCACCCTTGCGCGAACTGGCGTCGTTGTGCAAGCGCGAAGGCGCGACATTGATGGTGGACGATGCACACGGCCTGGGCGTACTGGGCGGGCGCGGTGCCGGAAGCGTGAACGCGGCCGGTCTGTCGCAGGAAGATGTTCCGGTGCTGATGGCGACGCTCGGCAAGTCGCTCGGGTGCATGGGTGCATTCGTCGCAGGCAGCCGTGCGTTGATCGAAGGATTGACCCAATTCGCGCGCACGTTCGTCTATACCACCGCGATGCCACCCGCGTTGGCTGCGGCTGCATGCGAAGCGGTACGCATCGCCCGCGAAGAAGATTGGCGGCGCGACAAATTGCGCGCGCTGATCGCGCGATTCCGCGAAGGCGCCGCGCAGCTCGGGCTGCCGCTGATGGATTCCGCAACCGCGATCCAGCCGATCGTGCTCGGCGACGCAGAACATGCCGTGGCTGCTTCGCGTACGCTAGAGGACGGGGGCTTCCTCGTCACGGCAATCCGCCCACCCACGGTGCCGGCCGGCAAGGCACGCCTGCGGATCACCTTGTCGGCGGCACATGGTGCATCCGACGTCGACCGGCTGCTCGAAGCGCTTGCGCAACTGCCGCGCCATGCGATCGCTTAAAATTGCAGACTCATGTCCGAGCTTTTCATACAGACCGAAGGCGGCGGCGATGCGCACGTGGTGCTGCTGCACGGCTGGGCCATGCACGGCGGCGTGTTCGCGCCGCTGGTCGAAGCGCTGCGCAACCGCTGCACGCTGCATGTGGTCGATCTGCCGGGGCACGGACGTTCGCGTGATTGCGGTGTCTCGCTGCAACCTGCCGAGTGCGCACGCGCGATCACTGATCGCGTGCCCCCCGCAATCTGGCTCGGCTGGTCGCTGGGTGGCCTATACGCCTTGCAAGCCGCGCTGGATTTTCCGCAGCAGTTGCAAGCCCTGGCGATGCTGTGCGCCTCGCCGCGTTTCGTGCGCGGCGAGGACTGGCAGCACGCCGTATCGCCGGAGATCCTGCAGAACTTCGCGCGTGACCTCGAAACCGATTACGAAGGCACGCTGGAACGTTTCATGGCGCTGGAAGCGCTGGGCAGCGATTGCGCGCAATCCGACCTGCGCCAGCTGCGCGCCGGCACCTTCAGCGCGCACCCGCCCGAGGTACGTGCGCTGGTCGAAGGACTTGATGTACTTGAACACGGTGACCTGCGCCCGCGCTTGCGCGAACTCGAGATACCGAGCACCTGGATCGCGGGCCGCCGCGATCGCATGATCCCGTGGCAGGCGATGCAATGGAGCGCCGCGCAATGCGGCGGCGCGTTCACCTGCATCGCCGGTGGTGGCCACGCACCGTTCATCGGCCACACCACGGAAGTGGTCGCCGCACTCGTGCCGCTGCTCGCGGGCGTTAGGAAATGACCGGCAAGCATCTCGACCCGCTTCAGGTGCGCC
>JAGWZT010000505.1 GCA_018971925.1 Lysobacteraceae bacterium
GATGTCCGCCTCATCGATGCAGTAGGGCGGCAGGAAATACACGGTGTCGCCCAGTGGCCGCAACAACACGCCGTGCCTCAGTGCGTGCGTGTAGAAGCGCCGGCCGCGGCGCTCATCAGCGGGCCAGGCGCTGCGCATCGTCTTGTCCCTGACCAGGTCGAACGCCGCGATCCATCCCGTCTGGCGCAGGTTGGCGACATGCGGATGTTCGCGCAGCGCCTCCAGTCGCCGCGCCAGATGCGCCGCCAGGGCGCGGTTGCGTTCCAGCACCGGCTCGTCGCGGAAGATCGACAACGACGCAAGCGCCGCGGCGCAGGCGATGGGATTGCCGCTGAACGTGTGCGAGTGCAGGAAGGCGTTGTTGGCGGCGTAGTCCCCGAGGAACGCCCGGTACACCGCGTCCGTCGTCAGCACGGCCGAAAGCGGCAGCGCACCGCCGGTCAGCCCCTTCGACAGGCACAGGAAATCGGGCGTGATCGCGCCTTGCTCGCACGCGAACAGCGTGCCGGTGCGGCCGAAGCCGACCGCGATTTCATCGGCGATCAGGTGTACGTCGAATTCATCGCATAGCGCGCGCAGGCCGGTCAGATACGCAGGCGCGTGCATGCGCATGCCGCCCGAACACTGCACCAGCGGTTCCACGATCACCGCGCAGGTTTCGTGCGCATGGCGTTCCAGCAGCGCGCGCATGTCGTTCAAACGCCGTTGCGCGGCGTCTTCGCGAGTTTCGCCGGGTTTTGCATCCAGCCAGTCGGGCGAAGGCGCGACGATGGGATCGAACATCAGCGGACCGTACACCTCGCGGTAGAGTGGCAGGTCGCTGACTGCCAGCGCGCCGAGCGTCTCGCCATGGTAGGCATTGGCCAGCGCGATGAAGCGCGTGCGCTTCGCTTGCCCGGCGTTGTGCCAGAAGTGGAAACTCATCTTCAGCGCTATTTCCACCGCGCTGGCGCCGTCGCCGGCGTACGACACCCGCGTCAGGCCGGGCGGCGCGATGCGTACCAGTTCCTCGGCCAATTGCAGCGCGGGTTCGTGGGTGAATCCGGCCAGCATCACGTGGTCGAGCCGGGCCGCTTGTTCGGCGATGGCTGCCGCGATGCGCGGATTGGCGTGGCCGAACAGGTTGCTCCACCACGAACTGATGCCGTCCAGGTAACGCTTGCCGTCGGCGTCCACCAGCCACGCGCCATCACCACGCACGATGGGGATCAGCGGCAATTGCGCAGTGTGCTCGCGCATCTGCGTACAGGGGTGCCACACGTGCGCGAGATCGCGTGCGGCAAGCGCCGTGTTGCGGGAATCGGTTTCGGTCATCGCGCCATGATCGCCGGCACCGCGGACCACCTCAAGCACGGGTAAGCTTGGGGCGATGAAAAGCGTGCCCGCCGCAGACTTCCTCGACGATGCGCTTGCAGTCGCGCTGGCCGCGGCACGCGCCGCCGGCGAGCGCATCGCGCATCATTTCCAGCGTGGGGTGGCGGTGGAGATCAAACCCGACGCCACGCCCGTCACGATCGCCGACCGTGAAGCGGAAGACATCATCCGCTCGGCTTTGAAAGCGGCGTTTCCCGATCACGCGATCCTGGGCGAGGAGCGCGGCCGTGAAGGCGAGGGCGCGTTCCTGTGGCTGGTCGATCCGCTGGACGGCACCAAGAGCTTCGTGCGC
>JAGWZT010000506.1 GCA_018971925.1 Lysobacteraceae bacterium
TGCACGCGTTGCATCGCGATGCCAAGAATCAAGCCGAAACGCTGCCCGACCTCGTCGCCGAAGTCGTCGCCCTGCGCGCGGAAGTCGAGCGCCTGAAGGCTGGCAGCGCGGCGAAGAATGGCGCACGCAAGGCGCCGCGCAAATCCGGCAAGACGACCGCCAGGGAGTAATCGCGATGGAACCCATCCGCATCGATCCGAAGCGCGCGCTGGACGAAGCCATGCGCGCGCAGCAGAAACTCGCGGCAAGCTTCAAGACGCTGCGTGAAGTGGAAGACGTCGATTACGGCGCGACCGACAAGGAAGAGGTCTATCGCGAAGACAAGGTCATCGTGTATCGCTACAAGGGCAAAGGCAAGCCGACCGCGAAGGCGCCGATCCTGATCTGCTATGCGCTGGTCAATCGCCCGTACATGGTGGACCTGCAGGACGATCGCTCGCTGGTGAAGAACCTGCTCGCGCTCGGCGAGGACGTGTACATCATCGACTGGGGGTACCCGGACGGTGCCGACCGCTGGCTCACGCTGGACGACTACATCAACGGTTACATCCGCCGCTGCGTCGATGCCGTCGCGAAGCACGCGGGCGTCAAGAAGATCAACCTGCTCGGCATCTGCCAGGGCGGGGCGTTCTCGCTGTGTTTCACGTCGCTGCATCAGGACAAGTTGCAGAACCTGATCACGATGGTGACGCCTGTCGATTTCCACACGAAGGAAAACATGCTGTCGCACTGGACGCGCGGCATGGACGTCGACCTGTTCGTCGACACGCTGGGCAACGTGCCGGCCGACCTGATGAACTGGTGCTACCTCACCCTGAAGCCGGTACGCCTGAACCAGCAAAAATATGTCGCGATGCTGGACATCCTCGACGACAAGGTTGAACTCGAAAACTTCCTGCGCATGGAAAAGTGGATCTTCGATTCGCCCGACCAGGCCGGCGAGGCATTCCGCGAATTCATCCGTGACTTCTACCAGGGCAACAAGTTGGTGAAGGGCGGGCTCGAAATCGGCGGCAAGGCTGTAAGCCTGAAGGCCATCACCATCCCGGTGCTCAACATCTTCGCCGAGCAGGATCACCTGGTGCCGCCTTCCGCTTCGCGGCCGCTCGGTGACCACATCGGCACCAAGGACTACACCCAGCTCGCGTTCAAGGGCGGTCACATCGGCATCTACGTATCCGGCCGCGCGCAGCGCGAAGTGCCGCCGGCGATCCACGAGTGGCTGGCCAAACGCACGAAGTAAGGCGGGAGAAGCGAAGCGCATCCCGCTGGTTGAAAGGTCAATGGCGGGTTCGCACCCGCCCTACAAAATCAAAGGCGGTACTGAGCGTAGTTTGCATTCGCAAGCGGAGTCGAAGCACACTGTCCACAATGCCCTTCGACTTCGGCGCTGCGCGCCGTAGCCTGCCCTGAGCTTGTCGAAGGGCTCAGGGCGAACGGAGTACAGCCAAATGAGCACACATCCCCCGCTTCGCCGCTCCCGCAGCAACCGCATGATCGCCGGCGTGGTCGGCGGCCTTGCCGATTATTTCGGACTCGACCCGACGCTGGCGCGCATCATCTATGTACTGGTTTCGATTTTCTCCGCCGCATTTCCCGGCATCCTTGTTTACATCCTCCTCTGGATATTGATTCCGCAGGGTGATTGAGC
>JAGWZT010000507.1 GCA_018971925.1 Lysobacteraceae bacterium
CCGCTCACCGGCTACGAAATATTGGTGGACGGCCAGAGCGAAGTCGTCGGAGGCACCAGCGCGGTCGCGCCGCTTTGGGCCGGATTGGTCGCGCGCTTGAATCAGCAGTTGGGCAAATCGCTGGGCTTGGCCAATGCCGCGTTGTATGGGACCGGCGGCAACGGGTTCCGCGACATCATTCAAGGCGACAACGGCGCGTACGCGGCAGGTCCCGGCTGGGACGCCTGTACCGGTTGGGGCAGCCCGAACGGTACGGCACTGCTCGCTGCGTTGTCGGGCACGGGCAGCGGCAGTCCGGCGCCGGTTCGTCATCGCAAGCCGCCCAAACCCGGCAAGCCGAAACCGAAAAAACCAAAACCGAAACCGAAACCGAAGAAGCCGAAGCCGGGAAGCTCTCGGCACAAACGGCATTGAGCCACGCGCCCCTCGCAAGTACGTGCGATCTTTTGTGGCTCGCTGCGAAGCGGCGTTGAGGGCGATTCTGTTGGCGTGGTGATTCTCGGCTGCAGCCGGTCGCTGCGGCATCCGTCCGCGCCTGCGGCGCGACCCCCTTCCTTGCGGAGGGGGTGGTTGGGCAATCAACCGTCCGTGGTGTGGGGCGCCGGCCCAGCCATCCCTGGCCGGGCGTTCGACCGGGCGCAAACTGCCACTGGCAGTTTGCAATCGCCCGCTCTCACCCACCCGTCGCAAAACCCGGGTACAGCGTCATGCCGCCATCAACGTAGATCGAGGCGCCGCAGATGTAGTCGGATTCGTCGGAGGCGAGCCAGGCGGCGACTTTCGCGATGTCGGCGGGTATGCCGATGCGCCCGCACGGGATCAGTTTTTCCAGCGCGGCGGCGGCCTGCGGAGTACTCCACGCCTTGCGGTTGATCGCGGTTTCGATGGCGCCGGGGCAGATGGAATTGACGCGGATTTTCTGCGGCGCGAGTTCCTGCGCGATCGATTCCATCAACTGCATGATGCCGCCCTTGGTGGTGGCGTAGTTGCAGTGCCCGCCCCACGGGATTTCCTGGTGCACCGAGCTGGTGAAGATGATCTTGCCGAGCGCGCGCGACACGCCGCGCATGCCGCGCCGGGTGAATTCGCGCGCGGCTTCGCGGGCGACCATGAAGGCGCCGGTAAGGTTGACGCCGATGACGGCGTTCCATTGGTCCAGCGTCATGTCGACCAGTCTTGCGTCGCGCTGGATGCCGGCGTTGGAGCACACGATGTCGAGCGTGCCGAATTGCTTGATCGCTTCGGCGAACATCGCCTGTACGTCGGCTTCCTTGCTGACGTCGCCCTGGATCGCGATGGCTTTGCCGCCGCCCGCCGCATTGATCTCGTCACAGACTTTCTGTGCGATGTCCGGTTGCACGACGTAATTCACCACGACGTTGGCACCTTCCGCGGCAAGTTCGCGTGCGATGCCTTCGCCGATGCCGGAATTGGCGCCGGTGACCAGTGCGCTCTGATCGGCGAGGCGTTGGGGGGTGGGCTGGGTGTTCATGGCAACTCCTTGTTCAAAGCGGTAAAAAGGAATTCGTCATTCCGGGGTCGACCGCAGCTCCATCGCGGGCGGAACCCGGAATCGGTTGCGCCTGGCTTTTGGCGCCGAACCCGATTCCGGGTTCTGGCCTGCGGGCCGCCCCGGAATGACGAAAGA
>JAGWZT010000508.1 GCA_018971925.1 Lysobacteraceae bacterium
ACCTCCACCACGTTGTCGAGCATGCGGGTGAACACCTTCACCACTTCGCGGTATTCGTCCACGTCGAAGTGCGCCTTCGGCCCGAACGGATCGCGCACGAAACGTGTCAGGTTCACCGAACCCAGCAGGCAGGAACCGTACGGCGGAAGTGGCTGTTCGCCGCAAGGGTTGGTCGCGCGGATGTGCTCGCACCACCAGTTGTTGTTCATCTCGTTGACGCGGTCGATCAGGATGAAACCGGGCTCGGCGTAGTCGTACGTCGAGACCATGATCATGTCCCACAGGTGCCGCGCGCGGACGTGCCCGTAGATCTTGCAGGCCACCAGGCCGTCGTCGCGGACGATGTAGTTCTCGTGGCTGGGCCATTCGCGCCACACCACGGTGTTTGCGTCGGCGAGATCGACTTCGTCCTTTTCCTTGACGTGCACCGGGAACACCAGCGGCCAGTCGGCGTCGATTTCGACAGCCTGCATGAAGCCGTCGGTGACCAGCAGGCTGAGGTTGAACTGGCGCAGCCGCCCGTCCTCGCGCTTGGCCCGGATGAATTCCTTCACGTCCGGATGCGACACGTCGAACGTGCCCATCTGCGCGCCGCGGCGGCCGCCGGCCGACGACACGGTGAAGCACATCTTGTCGTAGATATCCATGAACGACAGCGGACCCGAGGTGTACGCGCCCGCGCCGGACACGTACGCGTTGCGTGGACGCAGCGTCGAGAACTCGTAGCCGATGCCGCAGCCGGCTTTCAGGGTGAGTCCGGCCTCGTGGACCTTTTCCAGGATGTCGTCCATCGAATCGGTGACGGTGCCCGACACGGTGCAATTGATGGTGGACGTGGCGGGCTTGTGCTCGCGCGCGCCCGCGTTGGAGGTGATGCGGCCGGCCGGGATCGCGCCGTGGCGCAGCGCCCACAGGAAGCGTTCGTGCCATTTCTCGCGCAGTTCCGGCGTGGTCTCCACGTCGGCCAGCGCACGCGCGACCCGCGACCAGGTGTCGTCCACGGTCGCGTCGACCGGTTCGCCCTGCTTGGTCTTCAGCCGGTATTTCTTGTCCCAGATGTCCAGGGATGCCGGTTGCAGGGGAACTTCCGTCACCGCCCGCGCAATCTCTCGTACCCGCGCCGTACCCATTTTGTTCGTATCCTCCGTGTCCGTTCCGGGTTCTTGTTTTCGATGCCCGGATGCCGACGACCTCGCCACGCGTCGCGCCTTGCGGCGCCGCGGGGTCCGTGTCAACCAATGAAGCGCCGCCGCACCCGTTTCCGATGCAGGCTGTACGCCTCGTTCAATCGCCAGATCAACACCTTCGCCCCCTTGCCCGAGACTGTATTGAAGCCAAACTATTGGGCTTCGCCGCTGCCCAAAGCACAAGATGTTGTGATCACGAGCGAGGCTCAACCCTACGCTGACCGGCTGGGGCTGTAAAGGGGGCGATGGAAAAAAATTTCGCGGCACGGCAGGGCGGCACCGCACGGGTGACATCACCCCGGCGGCTTGTCCGATAATGGTCCGGTTCCAGCATCGAAAAGGAGCTGTCATGCCGTCCACATCCCGCCCCCGCCTTGCCTGCCTGATGGCCGCCGCACTGGCGCTCGCTTGCGCGCTGCCGGTCGCGGCCGGCACGCTTCCGGTCGCGGTGAACGG
>JAGWZT010000064.1 GCA_018971925.1 Lysobacteraceae bacterium
CGCGTGCTTGGGCCGCTTCTGAGGCACGCAATGCGATTTCATAGAGAAAGCGCAGCACCCACCGTGCGCGTTCGTAGCGTTGTTTTTCACGCGCATGGGTTTGCGGCCACTGCTCAATCTTGGCAAACACCTCCTGCCATAGTGCGCGATCCAGGTAGCGCTCGATTGCCCGGTGGGCGCCATGAAACGCCCCGGCTTTCCCGGAGGCTCCAACCTTTGAGAGGATTGGGGCATGAACACATAGAAGCGGTACTCACCTAAGGTACGGGATCGGGCGGTGCAGATGGTGCTGGAGCACCAAGGCGAGCACGGTTCGCGTTCGTCATCGACGTGTTCTCGCGCAGAATCGTCGGCTGGAAGGCGTCCAGTTACGCCCAAACCGACTTCGTGCTGGATGTGCTGGAACAGGCGCTGTATGCACTGGTTCAATCACCGGCGCCTGCTGGAGCCGATCGGGAACATCCCGCCAGCAGAAGCTGAAGCCAACTACTATTGGCAAAGAGCGGGTCTGGCCAATGCGGCTTGCCTCAAACCAAACAGCCTCCGGGATTCCCGGGGCGGTTCATCCGGCAGTGTGCTAAGTACTCTTCACGAACGGGAACAATCTCGCGATCTCGCGTTCTATCTGCGGGAGCGCAGATGTCGTCGGTGATATGCCGAGCTGCCGCTCGACCTGCGCGTGCGAGATCAGCCCACGGATCCGGACTCCGCCAACCGACGTGGATTCCATGACCAGCAGGTGCGTATGACCGGTATGGTGAAAGGTCTCCAAGACATGCCCGACACTCGCGGTGGCCAAGGCTTCCATTCGTAGTATCGGGAGCTTCTCGAGTGGCGTCATGATGTCGGCGACTTCCACGTCTTCATGACGACACTTGGGATGGTGAATACAGTCGGAGCTTTGCGCGAACTGGATCGGCTTTTCGCCCTGGATGTCGTAAGCGGTGACCAGCCCAGTTACACGACCATCAGCTATCACCAGCAGCGCCCGCACGCCGGCGCTCTGCATCTGCTTCAAGGCTGCATCGAGGTGCTGGTGAGGTTCGACGGTCACCGCGCACTCCCGGCAAAAGTCCACCATGACTCTGTCGGCCGGATCGGTTTTGGAGAGCGTCGGGTACTCGCGCGGCCGCCGCGCACACAGGGGCACTGCGGGGACGGACTCGACGGTTTGCAAACTGCGATATTGCATGACGATTCTCTCATCGAAACGGAACGCAAAGGCCCTTGCAGCCGTGGGTCTGGGCTTGACGCCTAAGCGACCACTTCGACACCATGCCAGAAGGCCACGCGCCCACGTATCTCTGCGGCGGCCTCCGACGGGTTGGCATAGAACCACGCGGCGTTGGGATTCACTTCACCCGCAACCACCACGTCGAAATAGCTTGCCGTCCCCTTCCAGGGGCAGCGGGTAGAGTGCGGACTTCCGCGGAAACATTGCTTGTTGAGCGATTCCGCCGGGAAGTAGTGATTGCCTTCCACGATGACGGTATCGTTGCTTTCAGCCAACACGGTGCCTTTCCAGATTGCTCGCATGAAACATGTCTCCATAGGCAAGGGCATCCTTTCATCGAAATCGGCAACAGGACGGACGCAGTCGTGATCAGCGAGTCGTCTGCTTCCGGCCATCCCGGCGAGACGAGGGCGCACACAGCAGTTCGTGCAGAGGGGGCACGATTGCGGCCATTGCGGGGTCGAAACAGTGGCCGCGTCCTTGTGGTTGCTGTGCGACGCCCTCAGCACATAGAGGCGACCAAGGGTCTAAAGGATTCAAACAACGCTTCCAACCGACGTGGGTCTGAACCGCTCCGGGTTCTCCGGAGGCTGTTTGGTGTGAGTCGCCGAGTGCGCTTTGGGATGAAACAGCCACGCAATCCTTCAATGAGCCTCAGCCCGCGCAACACGAGAGCTGCGTCACGTCTTTTTCGAAGGTTTGCGCCGCAAGCTTCAACCCCTCGACCATCGTGAGGTAGGGGAACAGTTGGTCGGCCAATGCATGGGTCGTCATCCGGTTGTGGATCGCGAGCGCGGCGGTCTGGATCAGTTCGCCCGCTTGGGCGGCGACCGCCTGGACGCCGAGCACGCGGCCGGAACCCGCTTCAGCCACCAGCTTGATGAACCCGTGCGTGTCGAAGTTGGCCAGCGCGCGCGGCACGTTGTCGAGTGTGAGGGTGCGGCTTTCGGTCTCGATCCCTTGGATGTGCGCCTGCGCTTCGGTGAGCCCGACTGTGGCTACCTGCGGATCGGTGAACACGACCGCGGGCATGCTGGTCAGATCGAGCTCGGCTTCGCCGCCGAGCATGTTGATCGCGGCCCGCGTGCCGGCCGCCGCCGCGACATAGACGAACTGTGGCTGGTTGGTGCAATCCCCGGCGGCGTAGATGTCCGGCGCGTGGGTACGCAGCGAGGGGTCGATGACGATGGCGCCAGCCCTGTTGACCGTCACGCCGACGGCTTTGAGATTCAAACCGTGTGTATTGGGACTTCGGCCGGTGGCGACCAGGAGCTTGTCCGCGCGCAACCCGCCGTTTTCCGTCGTGAGCACGAATTCGCCATCGCGATAAGCAACTTGGCTCGCCTGTGTATGTTCCAAAACCTCGATCCCTTCGGCGCGGAAGGCAGCGGTCACGGCCTCGCCGATGGCCGGGTCTTCGCGGAAGAACAGGGTACTGCGCGCCAGGATCGCCACGCGGCTGCCCAATCGGGCGAAAGCCTGCGAAAGTTCGGCCGCAACGACCGACGAGCCGATGACCGCCAACCGGGGCGGAAGCGTATCGCTCGCCAGAGCGTCGGTCGATGTCCAATAGGGCGTGTCCTTCAAGCCGCGGATCGGCGGGATGGCGGGGCTCGCGCCGGTGGCGATCAGGCAGCCGTCGAACGCGATTTCGCGCTCTCCACCCGCGTGCAGTTGCACGAGGAGCATGTGACCGTCCTTGAAACGGGCTTGCCCGTGCAGCACGGTAATGGCCGTGTTGCCGGCGAGCACATTCTCGTATTTCGTGTGGCGCAACGCTTCGACGCGTGCCTGCTGCTGCGCGAGCAACCGCTCTCGCAGGATCGCCGGCGCTGTCGCGGAGATGCCCTCGTCGAACGGGCTGCGTGCGCGCGTGTGAGCGATGTGCGCCGCGCGGATCATGATCTTCGATGGCACACAGCCGACATTTACACAGGTGCCTCCAATCGTTCCACGTTCGATGAGCGTGACCCGCGCTCCGAGTTCGGCGGCCTTGAGTGCGCCGGCCATCGCCGCGCCGCCGCTGCCGATAACGGCAATGTGCAGCTTGTCGTTGCGGCGACGGATTTTGCCTTTGTCGCCGGTGCGTGCGGGCAGGCGGTCGAACGATTCCTCGCGTGGCGCCAGGGCAGGTGAATCAACCAGCGCCGCGTGATATCCAATGCCATCGACAGCGGCGACCAGTTGGTCGGTGGACGTGCCGGCTTGCAGTTCGAGCGTGGCGCTGCCTTTCGCGTAGGACACGTCCGCCGATTGCACGCCGGGTACGGCCTCCAGTGCTGTCTTGACATGCGCCGCGCACGAGTCGCACGTCATGCCGGTGATCTTCAACTGGGTCATTGCATGATTCCTCGGGAGTGGATCTCAGGGTTTGCATTGCGCGGGCAGTTCGCAGCCATCCGGTTCGCAGTGGCGATGAGCCGGCCACGCCAGATCCCAGATCGATACCGCGATCATCAAGACGATCCCTGTATAAACCAGGGGCCGCATCCATGCGGTGCCGAGCAGCCAGAACCCGCCGACAAGCACCATGGCCGGACCTATCACGCCGAGCAGCGTGCGGTGCCATTGCCGGTGCTTCAGCCAGCCCAGCGCGTTCGCCAGGAACGCTAAGGCGGCGAACAGCGGCATGACGCGCGAGACGAACAGCCCCTCGTATTGCTGAAGAAAGCCCAGCCCGATGGCCGCGCCCAGGCTGGCGATGGCGGGAAAGCACATCGCACATCCCATGGATGAGACGATGACTCCCAGCACTCCGGCCTTGTCTGCGATGCGTGCAACCGGCGTCATGGCGATGTTCCTCCGTGCCTGGCGTCCACCACGCTGGAGGGGTAGCCCGCGTTCTTGGTAGCCCGGGTCAGGGCCTGTGTACTGACCTTGCTGTCGTCGAACGTGACGGTGGCTTCGCGTTTCTCGAAGGCCACCTTGACCTTCTTGACACCATCCACCCGGGAAAGGGCCTTCTCTACCGTGATCGGGCAGGCGGGGCAGGTCATGCCGGGCACGTACAGCGTGACCGTCTTCCTGGCGGCCCATGCAGGTGCGGTGAGCATGATGGCGAGAAGGAATAGGGCGAAACGTTTCTTCATGGCGATCTCTCCTCAATAGAACAGCGGAAGGACGTAGGGGAAGGCAAGCGCGACCACCACCAGGGCAACTACGATCCAGAAAACGAGTTTGTAGGCCGTCCGAACCCGCGGGATGGCGCAGACCTCACCCGACTTGCAGGCGCGGGCAGGCCGAAAGATGCGGCGCGCAGCGAAGAACAACGCGACCAGCGCCACGCCGATGAAGATCGGCCGGTACGGTTCCAACACCGTAAGGTTGCCAATCCACGCACCCGAGAAGCCAATCCCGACGAGCAGGAGAGGGCCGAGGCAGCAGGTGGAAGCGAGGATGGCGGCAAGGCCGCCAGCTACCAGAGCAGCGCGATTGTTCGTGGGTTCCTGCATGGGGTTATCCTTCCGATTCTTCGCTTGATGGCGTAACGTTACGTCCGTACCTGACTACGGAGTCAAGCGCCATGAATTTGCATCCGCCGGGCCTGACGATTGGCACGCTTGCCGAGACGGTGGGGGTGAACGTGGACCATCCGGTTCTACCAACGCAGGGGGTTGTTGCGGGAACCGGTCAAACCCTGCGGCAGCATCCGACGCTATGACACTGTCGACGTGAATCGGCTACGGTTCCGTGGAGTGTTCCAACCCGCGGGCTGCGTAGCGCGGCTGCTTCGCCACGAGCGGTGCGTTGCGAAGAGGTTTCGCGCAATTGTTGATGACGCCTTTTACCAGCGAAGCCCAGCGAGCAGCATAGTTTCGCCCATGTTCTTGCCGCCGCCGCCGATGCGGCCGCTGGAGATATGCCGCGCCATCACGATGAAGTGGCGATACTTCCAGCCGGTGCTGGTCATGAATTCGAAGCAGCTCGACCGTGCGTTGTTGCGGGTACCGGTAGCGGCAAGTTGCTCGCTCGCGAACCAGTGCTCGCTGGCGAGGGCGCGCACACCGCCACCGGCAAGAAATACCGTGTGATTGAGATTGTCGCAGTGGGTGCTGCGTGAGTCGATCCAGCCGACTGTACCGATGGGTTCGAGGTGAACGAAGTGGTTGGACGGCCCGTCTCCGAACGCACTGGCGAATGCCGCGGCCGCGGTTCTTTCTCCAGCGGCCACGCTGGGCCCAGCGGTAATGTCGAAGCCGGTTGTTTGCGCTGCGACGGGCAGCGCTAGTAGTGCAACGCACCACCGTGCATATCTTGTGTACCTTTGGCTTCCTTTGCCAAAGGTCACTGGCCGCGCACGCCGTTGCGTAGCAAGGTTGTGGCGCCTGCCACGGACCGCGCATTGTCTATACACTCCACGCCGGCCGAGCCGTGGCTGGCGAACGCTTCCACTCGTTGAAACGGAATGTGGTCGCCGGGATCCACGCCGTAATGGGCCTCGGCAATGCGGCTGTTCGTGTCGATCAGAAAATTCGCCGGCATGGTGGTGTTGGCGTTGAGCCCCGCCACGCCGACCATGCGCAGGCCCTTGACGAAAGTTGGTGCCCTGGTCACGACACCCTTGAGCTTGCCCCATAAGGAATGTTCAACGCCGTACGCCCGGTACGCGATGGCAGAGTGATCGGCGATGACGGGGAACGAGCGTGGGTGGGAGGAGACAAAGCGCCAGACCGATTCCTGGCGCGCGTTGTACAACACGATGACGTCGAGGCCAAGGCTGGCCAGCCGCTGATAACGCTCAATCAGGTCATAGATGTATACGTTGCAAAATGCGCATGCCGCATCGCCGAAGAAACAGAGCAGTGTGCGGTGCGTACGGCGGCCGAGCATGACTGGGTTGCCTTCGACGTCGACCAGACGTAATTGCGGTGCCAGATCGCCTGCCCTAAGCCTCATGACGGTGTGTCTCTCGATGCGCGCATCGGCGAGATCGTGGCGTTGATATCGGCAACTTCCACGTCTTTGTGACGGCACTGGGGATGGTGGATGTAGTCGGAACTTCGTACGAACTGGATCGGTTTCTCGCTCTGGATGTCGTAGGCGGTGATGAGTCCGCTTACCCTGCCGTCGGCGACTACCAAGAGGGCTCGTATACCCACGCTCTGCATCTGCTTCAAGGCGGCATCAAGGTGCTGGTAAGGTTCGATGGTCATCGCGCACTCCCGGCAAAAGCCGACCATGATCCGGTCGACCGGATCGGTCTTGGAGAGCGTCGGGAACTCGTGCGGCCGCCGCACACACGGGTGTGCCGCAGGGACGGACTCGACGGTTTGCAAATTGCGATATTGCATAACGATCTCTCCTCAATAGAACAGTGGAATGACGCAGGGAAGGCAAGCACGACCATCACCAGAGCAGCCACAATCCAGAAAACGCCACGAACAATCGCGCTGCCCTGGTCGCCTCGCCGCCATTTTTCGCTTGATGGGGTAACGCGATTGGCCAAGCTGACGAGCGAGAACACGGCACGCCCGACCTCATTTCACATCGATCATCTCGAAATCGTCCTTGGTTACGCCGCAGTCGGGGCAGGTCCAGGTATCGGGGATGTCTTCCCAACGGGTGCCGGGTTCGATGCCCTCTTCCGGCAGGCCGGCCCCCTCGTCATAGACGAAGCCGCACACTACGCACATGAATTTGCGGGAGGTGAGGACGGTTTCGGCGGGAGCGCTCATGGAGGCGTGAAGCGATGGAAGCTGTAGTAACATTACTTCCGTAGTTGACTACGGAGTCAAGCGCCATGAATTCGCATCCGCAGAGCCTGACGATCGGGACGCTTGCCGAGGCGGTGGGGGTCAACGTCGAAACCGTCCGGTACTACCAACGCAGGGGATTGCTGCGGGAACCGGTCAAGCCCTACGGTGGCATCCGACGCTATGACACGGTCGACGTGAATCGGCTACGGTTCGTGAAGTCCGCGCAGCGCTTGGGCTTCAGTCTGGATGAGGTCGGTGAACTGCTGCATCTCGAAGACGGTACCCACTGCCAGGAAGCCGGTCGTTTGGCCGAACGGAAGCTCGCGGACGTGCGTGGAAAGCTGGCCGACCTTGCACGCATCAAGGTGGCGCTGTCCGGGCTTGTGAAAGCGTGCCACGCCCGCAAGGGCAATGTGTCGTGTCCGCTGATTGCCTCACTGCTGGGTGCCGCATCGATTCCACCGCGAGGCCGCGCGTAACAGTGGAAGGTGTCGTGGTGTTTGCCGTGCCGGGTAGTTTCGGAGCTGCCTCCCGATTGCCCCGCGATTCGGCTATCGATTCGACGTCGGAAGGTTGTGCGTGGCTGACGCGCGCTGCTATCAGCCCGGCCGCGTCGCAAGGAAGCGCGCGAGCGCTGCTTGCAGATCAACGCACTCTCGTAAGCCCGCCCATGTGTACTCGGGTACTTGACGCGCCCGATTGATCCAGAAGGTGGGCCAGCCGAACGACGCGGCGCCGGCCGCGTCCCAGGCATTGGACGAGTGGAAAACCACGGCGTCGGGTTCCGCGTTGACCACCTTGCCGGCGTACGCGTAAACCCGGCCATCGGGCTTGTAGCATTTCAGCTCGTGGGTCGAGCAAACGGTATCGACGAGGTCGTCGAGGCGTGCCGATGCGAGGGCGTCACACAGCATCGCGGGCGTGGCGTTGGAGAACACCGCGACGCGTGTACCGAGGGTTCGATATCCGATCAGCGTCGCCCGCACGTCGGGGTAGGCTTCGAGCGCGCGATAGGAGTCCAGCAAAGCATCCCGCAATTTCGGGTCGTTGAATCCGCATACGGCCAAGGCGTGGTCGAGCGCCTGTTCGGTGACTTGCCAGAAATCGATGTAGCGCCCCATCAGGCTGCGCGTCCACGAGTACTCGAGCTGCTTGTGTCGCCAAAGCGTCGATAAGCGTGCAGCGTCAGCATCAAGCACGTCCGCCACGCGGCGAACGGCCGAATGCACGTCCAACAATGTTCCATAGGCATCAAAGATTGCAACAGCAGGAATTGACACGGTACCTCCTCAGCTTTGCGGCGACGCCACGGTTTGCCGCCATCCATCGATACTCATTGCGTCGGCTTCGCGCAGCAGGTAGAGCGCAAGGCAAGCCGTGAGCATGGGCCATGCCGCAAAAAACATCAGATTTTCGCCCGCGTAGGGATGCAGGTATTGCGACCAGGCTACCAACGTCGACGCTCCGTGGAGCACGAGCACAGCAGCATAGGTAAAGCGACGT
>JAGWZT010000065.1 GCA_018971925.1 Lysobacteraceae bacterium
TGCCGCTGCGCTCGTGCTGCTCGCGATCGTCGGCATCGCACGCGCGGCATTACACTTCGTCGTAACACCGCGCACTGCAAACTGGCCATGGCGTGCGGTTCGCAGCCTGCCCCTGGTAGTGCTGCGTGACGTGCTGAATCTGGTCCTGTGGGGAGGCGCTTTTGCCAGTCGTCAGGTGGCGTGGGCGGGGCGTGAGCTACACTTGCGATAAGGCAGGCTGCCGCTCGCGGCAGAGAAGGAAAGAACATGACGGACATGAGTACACCTGCACCGTCGGCGCTGCACAAAGGCCCAGCAGCGTCATCGCCGTCGGCGCATGCGCCCGGAACAAGTGACACGACGCGCGCGGCGGGACGCCCGCCGGCCGATGTTTACAAAACACTTTTCCTGCAGGCGCCCTCTTTCGACGGCTTCGACGGCGGCGCCGGCAGTCGCTACCAGGCGAAGCGGGAGATCAAGAGCTTCTGGTATCCGACGTGGCTTGCCCAGCCGGCGGCCATGGTTCCCGGCTCGCGCCTGCTGGATGCGCCCGCCGACAATCTCGGCGTGGAAGAAACGCTCGAAATCGCGCAGGACTACGAGCTGGTGATCATCCACACCAGCACGCCATCGTTCCCCACGGACGCCAGGTTCGCGGAACTCTTGAAGGCGCGCCGGGCGAACATCCTCATCGGCATGGTCGGCGCAAAAACCGCGGTCGATCCGGGCGGCTCGCTGAAAGCGACGAACGCCATCGATTTCGTGTGCCGCGAAGAGTTCGACTACGCCTGCAAGGAAATCGCGGAGAAAAACCCGCTCGCCGCAGTGCGCGGCGTGTCCTACCTCGGGCCGGATGGGCGCGTGGTCAACAACGTGTCGCAGCCGACCATCCACGAGATGGATGCACTGCCTTTCGTGGCGCCGATCTACAAGCGCGACCTGAACATCGACAATTACTACATCGGCTATCTCAAGCACCCCTACGTATCGCTCTATACCGGGCGCGGTTGCCGTTCGAAGTGCACGTTCTGCCTGTGGCCGCAAACCGTCGGCGGCCACCGGTACCGCGTCCGTTCGGCGGAAAGCGTGCTGGCCGAGGCGCGCTGGATCAAGGAGAACATGCCCGAGGTCAGGGAACTCATGTTCGACGACGACACGTTCACGGATCTGTCCAGGCAGAACATGCAGCGCGTGTACGAGATTGCACGCGGATTGCACGCAATGGGCTGGACATGGAGTTGCAACTCCAAGGCCAACGTGCCCTATGAGTCGTTGAAAATCATGAAGGAAAACGGCCTGCGGCTGCTGCTCGTCGGCTATGAGTCCGGCGACAACCAGATCCTTCTCAACATCAAAAAAGGTTTGCGCACCGACATCGCGCGCCGCTTCACGGAAGATTGCCGCAAGCTCGGCATCCTCGTCCATGGCACGTTCATTCTCGGATTGCCTGGCGAGACGCGCCAGACGATCGACCAGACCATCGAATTTGCCAAGTCGATCAACCCGCACACCATCCAGGTTTCTCTGGCCGCGCCTTACCCCGGCACGGCGCTCTACCAACAGGCGGTGGAAAACGGATGGCTGGAAGACGCGGGCGGGCACAACCTCGTCAACGACAGGGGCGTGCAACTCGCCGCGATCAGCTATCCAGACCTCTCCAAGGAAGAGATCTACCACGGCGTGGAGCGTTTTTATCGCGCGTTTTATTTCCGTCCGGCAAAGATCTGGGAAATCGTCAAGGAAATGCTGACGAGTTGGGACATGACGAAGCGCCGGCTGCGCGAGGGCGTTGAGTTCTTCCACTTCCTGCACGCCCACGAAATGTGACGCACGCCAGAACCGTCACCAGGCACAACGCACGCCAGGCCGCACGGGCGGCGTCCGGAAAACCCACCGGCCTTGTCATCACCGCGGACGACTTCGGTTTGGACACGGCGGTGAACGACGCTGTCGAGCAAGCGCATACGCATGGTGTGCTCAATGCAACGAGCCTCATGGTGTCCGCGCCAGCAGCCAAAGACGCCGTCGCGCGAGCCAGGCGCTTGCCCCGGCTGGCCGTGGGATTGCACCTGGTGCTGGCGGACGGTAAAGCCACGTTGCCACCACCGAAAATTCCGGACCTCGTCGGGCCGGACGGCCGCTTTGGAGATCACATGGCACGCGATGGCGTGCGTTTTTTTCTCTTGACCCGCGTACGCCGGCAACTCGCTGCCGAGATCCGTGCCCAATTCGAGGCCTTTGCCGCCACCGGCTTGGAGCTCGACCACGTCAACGCCCACAAACACTTCCACGTGCACCCGACCATTCTGTCACTCCTCATGTCGATCGGCCGCGAGTTCGGCATGCAAGCCGTGCGCCTTCCAGCCGAGCCCGGCATGGCGTGGTGGCTCGCGCCGTGGGTGGGCCTGATGCGTGCGCGCCTCGACCACGCCGGGCTTGTGCACAACGACCACATCTTCGGTATTTCCGAAACCGGTGCCATGGACGAGTCGGCGCTGCTGAAAGCCCTGAGCCGGCTGCCCGGTGGAGTGACCGAGATTTACAGTCACCCGGCAACGCGACGCGGACTGACCCCTGCCATGAGCGGGTACCGGCACACCGACGAACTCGCCGCCTTGACCTCGCCGCGCGTGCGCGACGCCATCGGCGGACTCGGTTTGGTACCGGGCGGATTTTCGTCACTGACATGAAAGCAAGGTTGTTTGCCATCGTCATCGGCCTGCTGGGACTGGGACTGGCGGTATGGCTCGTCTTTCACGAAGGTGTACGAGACATCCTTGCGGTACTCGAAGTCTCCGGATGGAGCATTTTGTGGTTGATTCCGTTGCACTTCGCTCCCGTCGCTGTCGATGCGCGCGGCTGGCAGGCGCTGTTGCGCCCCTTCGATCCAGGACGCCGCGCCACTTTCCCGTTCCTGTCGTGGATCGCAGCCGTCCGCGAAGCCGTGGATCGCCTGCTGCCGGTGGCCAACGTTGGCGGGCAAGTCGTCGGCATCCGGCTCGTGCTGCTGCGTCCCCTGAGTGGCGCGGCGGCGGCCGCGAGCGTTCTCGTGGACATCCTGCTCAACATCGTCACCCAGTGTCTCTTTACCACCATCGGCCTCGTCCTGCTCATCGTTCTCGTCCACGATACGCGTGCCGCAAATGGTCTGATTGCCGCGCTGGTGGCGACACTGCCTCTCCCCGTCGTCCTGTACTTCATGCTGCGCAACGGACGGATTTTCGACCGCGTCAAGCACGGGGTGGTGCGTCTGCTGGGCGGCAACCACCGCCTGCCGGCTGCGATTGCCAACTCCGCCACGGAACTGGACCATGCCCTCGGCGTCTTGCTGCGCATGCCCAAACCGTTGGCCGCGGCACTCGGCTGGCAACTGGTCGGCATGGCGCTGGGCGGCGCCGAGACGTGGGTTGCGCTGTGGCTGCTCGGATCCCCGGTGTCGATCTGGGAAGCATTGGCGCTGGAAAGCCTGACATCAGCGGTGCGCGCCTTTGTGTTCTTTGTCCCGGCCGGCGTGGGCGTACAGGAAGCCGGCTTCGTGGTGTTCGGCAACCTGATCGGGCTGCCGGCCGACGTATCCGTGGCCCTTTCGCTCGTAAAACGACTGCGCGACATCGGCTTCGGCATCCCTGCACTGCTGTCCTGGCAATGGGCCGAAGGTCGCAATTTGCGCGCGCGCCTTCGCGCGCCGCGCCATCGCCTAGAATGAACCAGCCATGGCAGACGACTCACCACGTTTGGAAGAAATCGATGCGGTCACAGCCGCCGATCACGCGATGCGCAACTGGCGCTTTGCAACCCCCGGCAAGGTGCCCATCGGCAGCGATGCCCACAAGCGGATGTTCTGCCGCCAGTTGCTCGACACCCACAACCCCTACAAACCGGCCGTCATCGACTGGCCGAAGCTTGCGCCCGATGCCTTGAAGCGCATCACGTCGCTGCCGATCTGGGACATTGCGGTGCAGACCGAAGGCCGCGCCGGGATACGCGCGCGGACATATGCAGCCAACGCAACGGACCCCCTGCTCAAGCAGGCATTGGAGATGGACGCCGCCGAGGAGGCACGCCACAAGGTCGTACTCTCCAGGCTCGTCGAAGTCTACGGCATCCAGCTCGCCCCGGAGCCGGACTACCCCGCACCAAAGTATCCGGAGTGGGCGTGGATGGTCACCGGCTACAGCGAATGCATCGACAGCTTTTTCGCGTTCGGCCTGTTCGAAGCCGCCAAGCGCACCGGCTACTTTCCTCCAGCGCTCGTCGAAACCTTCGAGCCGGTCATCCAGGAGGAATGCCGCCACATCCTGTTCTTCGCGAACTGGGTCGCCTGGCAGCGGCGCCAGCTCGCGTGGTGGAAGCGTCCGTGGTTCCGGCTCAAGATCATGGCGGTATGGGCGTTCCTGATCTACGAGCGGATCGGTCTGGCGCGTGGCCTCAACAACAAGGGCGAAATGCAGGACGCGAACTTCTCCTACAACGGACGTGAAGACCTGGGCATCGACATGACGGTGCGCGACCTGTTGCAGATTTGCCTGGATGAAAACGATCGGCGCATGGCAGGCTATGACCTGCGCTTGCTGCGCCCGACTTTCGTGCCGTTTTTCACCGGGATCGCGTGCCGGTTCGGTCGCAAGCGGAGCCGGAAATAGAAATAATTGGCGCAGCCCCTTACTTCGAACGCATCATTGCCGGCGTGGAAACTTTACGACCACGAGCTGCCCGATATTCAGCGGCGCGACGCCGGCCTTGGGCGGTCCGAGTTTCAGGATGCAGTCGACATCATTGGCGAGCGCACGCTCAAGGGGGCTGGGGGCCATGGTGGCAGCTCGCAAGACCTTGCCTATATGCACGACCGTTGCCGAATACACCGGCCCGGCGCCGGAATCGCGCACCACTTCGGCATGCATTCCCGGCTGAAGGCCAGTGGCGACGCGGGCGTCCACCTGCGCGCGCACGATGTGCGGCCGGTCGGGCAACAGTTTGAACAAGGACGGGCCCGATGCCGCCGCCACGGCTTGACCGACCGCGATCTCACGGGCAACCACGGTTCCCGCCACGGGCGCCCGCAGGGTGGTCTCATCGAGTTCCAGTTGTGCGCGAGCGAGCTGGTGCCGGGTCGCTTCCAGCCCCGCCCGGGCTGCGTCCTGTTTCGCCTTGAGGGTTGCCACGGTTGCCTTGGCTTCAATCGCTGCCGCCCCGGTCGCGGTCCCTTCTTTGGCTGCCGCGCCGAGGTGTTGGGCATTCCAGTTGGCTTGTGCCAACGATGCCCGTAGCTCGGCCAGCGCGGCCTCTGCCTGATCGACGTTGGTCCTGGCCACCGCTACCCCGATCTCGGCTGCCCTCGGGTCGAGCGTGGCGAGCACCTGGCCGGCCTCGACGTGTTCACCTTGCTCGACTCTCACCGACGCCACCACGCCACCGGTGAGTGCCACCATTTGCACCATGCCACCTTCCACATCGACTTGACCACGCGCCACGGCAAGCCACTTGGATGCCGGCTCACCGGAGCTGTCGGACTGGTTGTCCGCACCCGAAGAACACGCGGCGAGGCCGAGCACCAGCGTGGCAATGCCGATGACAACAAAAGTGCGTATGTTCACGGTGCGTTTCCGCCTTTTCAGCCCTGATTACCCGCGGCATCCTGCCGCCATTCAACACCACGCCATCTTCCATTTCCAGCACGCGATCCGCAGGGTTCGCCGAGCACGGATCGTGGCTGACACAAGCATCGCGCTCATCGCAACAGCAACGCCGGATTGGCCTTGCGCAGGACCCGCACCGCGGCGGTCCCCGAGACCAGCGCGATCCCTATCACCACAGCTGCGCATATGAGCCAGACCGGCCAGTTGATGTGCGCAGGCACTCCATCCATCCGCGCCAGCACCATCAACCCCAGGCTGATCACCACGCCGATAACCAATCCGCATGCCCCGATCCAGGCGGACTGTTCCAGCACCACCCGGCGCAAGGGGCGCAGTCCCACCCCGAGCGCATGCAAGGTCGCGTATTCGCCTATCGAGCCCGCGATCGCTCCCATCAAGGTCTGGCTGGTAATGACGGCCCCGACCACGAACACTACCGCGGCCAGGAAGATCGCGCTCACGCCTGCCGCGGTCTGGAACATCCAGTACAACACCGCATCGCGAGCAAAGCTCGAAGCAGTCCAGGCGGTATAGCCTCGAGCGTCGCGGTTGACGTTCTCCGCGACCGCGTCAGCAGCTGCGCCGGGCTTGAGTTTGGCCACGTAGTACTCGACCTCGTCACCGCCGGAACCATTGTCCAGGGCGCGCGCGGTAGCCAGCGAGGCCACGACGTTCACACCACCGAACGCACTGATCCCCGTCGCGACACCGACCAGTTTCACCAGTTGGCCATTGAGCAACGCTCGCCCACCGATGGGCAATCCCAACTTGGACAGTTCGGTGCGATCAACGATGATCGTGAACGGCTGGTCGAGCAGGGCCCGTTGGACTGGCGTCAACACCTTGGAAAACATCAGCCCATCGGGCTCGGTGCTGATGCCGGAAACGAACACCGACACCCCGCCGGCATGCGGCGGCCCCTGCCAGTCACCGTTGAACCATGCAAACGGCTCGACCTGCGCCACTCCCGGGTCCGCCAACAACGCGGTATGCGCAGTCGGAGGAATGGGCCGGCCCAACTCGATGGTCTGGGTACCCGGATAACCCACCCACACCTGCGCGTTCGATTCCCGCATGTACACCGCCGTCGCCCCCAGAATGCCGAACACCAGCGCCGTCTGCATCAGCAACAGCACGCCGGAGAAGGCCACCGCCAACATCGCCGGCAGAAAGCGCCGCCATTCGTGGATCAGCGTTTTGCGGGCGAGCGGGATCATGAACCCTGATGCCCGGTGGCCGCAGCCGCAGCGGCGTCGAGGTGCGGCAACGGCGCACCTCCAAGGGCCTTGTACAAACCCACGAACGCCAGTCCGTGTTGCAACCGCGCCTGCACTTGCCCGAGCTTCACGCGGCCCAGGGCAAGCTCGGCAGCTACCAGATTCAACTGGTCGGCCTCGTCACGGGCCTGAAGGTTCTCGTTCAACGCCAGGCTGCGTTGTGACGCCGCGACCGCGGCGTCGGCATGCTCGAGCCGCTGGTCCGCAGCGTGCAGGCTGGCCAGGCCGATCTCGACTTGGGCGGCGCCCGTCAAGACCGCCTTGCGATACCGGGCCAGCGCGGCCTGAAGCAGATCGGCGCGCGAATCGCGCTGCGCCCTGCGCTGACCCCAGTCGAACAACGGAATGTCGATGAACGGCCCGATTCCAAAAATCCCGTTGACTGTGCCCGCGCCCGTGCGCCCACGACCCTGCACCCGTGTGGCGAAAGTCAGACCGCCACCGATCGACAAACGCGGGTAAAGGTCGGCTTCGGCAATGCCAAGCTCGCCCGCGGCCTTCAGGACCTGGGCCTCCGCGTAGCGGATCTCCGGGCGGGTACGCAGCAGATCGGCCGGCAGCGAAACAACATCGCCGCCTTCAAGCTGCGGCTGCAACACAGGCACGAACCAGGCCGGATCCGGCTCACTTTTGCCCAGCAGCAATGCCAGCGCCTGTGCTGACCTGGCAATCGCCGTACGCGGATCGGCAAGCCGCGCCTCGGCCTCTTCGGCCTCGGTCAAAGCCTCCTCGACGTCGATCCGCGTGGCCAGTTGCAGGCGCTCTTGCCCTCGCACCAGCGTGAGTTTCCGCGCGGCCGTGCGCGCAGCCGCGCCGAGCAACACCTCCTCGCACTGCGCCGCACGCAATTCAAGGTATTCACGCACGACCTCTGCCACCAGCGACACCCTGGCCGATTGCAACTCGGCTGCGGCAGCGCCGGCGTCGGCTCCGGCGATTTGGCTGTTGGCGCCCGAGCGCCCGAACAGGCCGAGTTCCCAGGTGGCGTCGAACCCGGCCTGGAAATAACTCGCGGTATTGGCCGCGTTCGATTGCTCGCCGGTCCGGAACGCCAACGAGGGTCTGGCCCCGGCCCTCCCGGTATCGTCGAGAGCGCGCGCCGCGCGCAGATTCCACACGGCTTGGGCGACGTCGGGATTGTCTGCCAACGCCACCTCGACCAGCGCGTTCAGGCGGGCGTCGCCAAAGCGCCGCCACCAGCCGGTCAGATCGGGTTTTTCTCCAAGCGCGGATGCGTTGCGCCAGTGCCCCGGAAGGTCACCGGTCGGCAACTTCGGGACCTGCACGGCGACGCACGCCCCGAGCGCGAGCCCCAAAACCGCCGCTGTCAACGCACGCGAGAACCACCGGCAATGGTGTGCGAACCGAAGCATACGCTTGGGCAGTGTAACGGCAGCGCGCAACCGCGAACAGGCCGACTGATGCGTTGAAGAGAAGCGCAAACAAAAGGATACGCGTCAGGCACGCCGATCGCGGCGGCGCTCACGCCTGAAGTACCGCCCAAGCCACAACACGAGCCGCCAACCTCGGGACAT
>JAGWZT010000066.1 GCA_018971925.1 Lysobacteraceae bacterium
CGGGGATTTCTTCTGGAAGATGGTCGCGCCGCTGGTCGCCGAGATGGGCGAGGCCTACCCCGAACTCGCGGCCAAGCAGGCGTTCGTCGAGGAAGCCCTGCGCGCCGAGGAACATCGCTTCGGCGAGACGCTGGAACACGGCATGAAGGTGTTCGACGAGGTTGCATCGAAGTCGGACAAGACCATTCCCGGCGAAGATGCGTTCCGCCTTTACGACACCTATGGCTTCCCGGTGGACCTGACCGCCGACATCGCGCGCGAGCGCGGCATGTCGGTGGACATGCCGGGTTTCGAGCGGGCGATGGAAGCGCAACGCGAACGCGCGCGCGCGGCCAGCAAGTTCGAGAGCAAGGCGCAGTTGCCGGCGGAAGTTGCCAGCAAGCTTTCGCCGACGCAGTTCCTCGGCTACGAAACGCTCGAAGCGAAAGACTGCAAGGTGCTGGCGATCCTGCGCGAGGGCCGCGCGCTGGAACTACTCGCGTCCGGCGAATCCGCTGCGGTCATCCTGGACCGCACGCCGTTCTATGCGGAGTCGGGCGGGCAGGTTGGTGATACGGGCGCGCTGGAACACGCCGCCGGTCGCTTCATCGTCACCGACACGCAAAAGTTCGGCGGGCAATTCCATGGACACGTCGGCGAGTGGAAAGGCGACGCCCCGCTGCGCGTCGGCGACGCCGTCTTCGCGCGTGTCGATGGCGCCCGCCGCCAGGCCACGGTGTTGAATCATTCGGCGACCCACCTTTTGCACGCTGCGCTGCGCGAGACGCTGGGCGAACACGTCACCCAGAAGGGCTCGCTGGTTGCGCCCGACCGGTTGCGCTTCGACTTCTCGCATTTCCAGCCGGTGAAACCGGAGGAATTGCGGCGCATCGAGGATCGCGTGAACGAACAGATCCGCCGCAACGATGAAGCCGAAATCCGGCACATGGGTTACGACGATGCGATCGCCACCGGCGCTATGGCGTTGTTCGGCGAAAAGTACGGCGACGAAGTCCGCGTGTTGCGGATGGGCGATTTCTCAACCGAGCTGTGCGGCGGCACGCACGTGTCGCGCACCGGCGACATCGGTTTGTTCAAGATCGTGTCCGAGTCCGGAGTCGCGGCGGGCATCCGCCGCATCGAGGCTTTGACCGGCGCGGGTGCCATGGCACATGTGGTGGACGAAGAACATCGTCTGGCCGACGTTGCCGGGTTGCTTTCGTCGAGCGCGGGCGACGTCGCCGACAAGCTGCGCCAGCTGCTCGACAAGCAGAAGAAGCTCGAGCGCGAGCTGGATGCGTTGAAGTCCAAGGCCGCCAGCTCGGCCACCGGCGACCTGGCCACGCATGCGGTGGATGTCGGCGGCATCAAGCTGGTTGCCGCGCGCGTGGACGGGATGGATGCCAGGGCGCTGCGCGAGGCCGTCGACACGCTGAAGCAGAAGCTTGGCGATTGCGTGGTGTTGCTTGCTTCCGGCAGTGACGGCAAAGCCTCGCTGGTTGGTGGGGTGCACGGAGGCGCATTGGCCAAGGTCAAGGCGGGTGACGTCGTGGCCCACGTTGCCAGGGAAATCGGAGGCAAGGGCGGCGGCAGGCCCGACATGGCCCAGGGCGGTGGCGTGGATTCCCCGGCGCTCGATCACATGTTGAAAGGGCTCGCCGACTGGCTTGCATCCAAACTTGGCTGAGCACCCGCCATGCCAATAGTCATGCCGTTTTCGTCGCTTTTCTGCATTGCGCCTCCGCCGCGCGTTCAGCTATAGTCGCCCCGCATCGATCGCCCCTGCATCGGTCTAATGCGGGTGAAGGAGGAACCTGAATACGCGCGTTCATCCGCACGTGTCCGCGATCGTCCTGTATTGCCGTGATGTGCGATCCGGAGGGGAACGCATGTGCGGGCATCGGGTCTAACCGATCCGAACGAATGGAGTTCCGTCATGTTGATTTTGACCCGCCGCGTAGGGGAAACCCTGATGATCGGCGACCAGGTGACCGTCACGGTGTTGGGCGTCAAGGGCAACCAGGTGCGCATCGGTATCACCGCACCCAAGGATGTCGCGGTGCACCGCGAAGAGATTTACCAGCGCATCCAGCAAGAACATCAAGCGGAAGCTGGCTCCGCTGCTTCCGATTCCGATGAGTCTTCCGGGGACGAGGCGGCCAGGGGCTGACGCCGGGCCCGTTCCACAGCGCTTTACCAAAACCGGACACGCATTTATCCTTGCCGACCGGCTTGCCGGTTTGGCGTGTGCGTGACGGGTGGTCGTTGCGTGCGCGAGCCGCCGATTCGCGACGGTGTTGATACTGGTCTGCGTGGAACCGGCACCATGGATGGTTCGAAGTAGATTGCAGACAATTCCGGAGAGATGCCCGAGAGGCCGAAGGGGCTCCCCTGCTAAGGGAGTATCGGGTCAAAAGCCTGATCGAGGGTTCGAATCCCTCTCTCTCCGCCATTCAATCGTTGACGTACTTGCTGCGACAACGGATAATTCGCGGCTCGCTTTTGCGTTTCACTGCGCCCGTAGCTCAGCTGGATAGAGTACCAGGCTACGAACTTGGTGGTCGGGAGTTCGAATCTCTCCGGGCGCGCCATTCAACGAAAGGCCGACGGTCCGCCCGTCGGCTTTTTCGTTTTTGGCTGTCACGGCGCATGGTTCGCGTTGACCCGCGCGCGCACGGCACCGTGTACCATTGCCGCTTGCGGCAGCAAAGTTCTGCCTGCTTTGTATCGGGGTATAGCTCAGTCTGGTAGAGCGCCAGCTTTGGGAGCTGGATGTCGGGGGTTCGAATCCCTCTGCCCCGACCACTTTCGTGGTGCGATGGCGCGCCCGACTGGAATCGAACCAGCAACCGTCGGCTTAGAAGGCCGATGCTCTATCCGATTGAGCTACGGGCGCAGCGGGATAGATTCTCGCATTGAACGCGCCGCGGCGCGAATTGCAGATGTACAGCTACTGCAGGAGCTCCATTGATCGCCGAGGCGAGTAGCCATCCGTGGCGCAACGACCCAGTCGGCATCCATGCCTCCTCCTCACCCGCGGCGCGACAGTCCACCGGACCGTCGCCAACGCCGCGCGTTCGACCAGTCGGGCGCGCCATTTCGCAATTCGTTTTGTATGCGCTGCCCGTCGCGATGGCGGCTGCGCTGCGTGCATCCACTGCCAGGAGTAGCATGCGGCGTTTGGCCACGAATTGAACCTCCGGAGGCTCATATGCGATTCATCGGTGCGCTGATTTTCTGGGTCATCGTTGCGATCATCGTTTTCTTCGCGTTCGCGTTCAGCGGAATCTATCAGGTGGGCGCGGACGTTCCGCACTGGAGCGTTACCCGACATGCCATCGGCATGGTGCGCGAACACGCCGTCGACCGCCGCATCGCAGATATCAAACCACCGCCGCTGGATGATCCCGCGCTGGTCAAGCTGGGTGCCGAGCATTATTCCGAAATGTGCACGGGCTGCCACCTTGCACCCGGCATGGGCCACTCCGAACTGCGCGACGGCCTGTATCCGAAGCCGCCGAACCTCACCCGCTTCGCGCCTGATCCCGCCGAAGCATTCTGGATCATCAAGCACGGCTTGAAGATGACCGCGATGCCGGCATGGGGCGCGACCCACGATGACCACACGATCTGGGCGATCGTGGCTTACCTGCAGAAGCAGCCCCGCATGAGCGCCGACGAGTTCAAGTCGCTCACTGCGAGTGCCTCGGGCATGCAAGGGCACGAGGCGGTTCCGGCAAGCGCCGGGTCAGTGCCTGCGCCGCCGGCCTCGACTGCGCCTGCGTCCGCTTCCGGTATGCACTGATTTCGGGGTACGGCCGTACCTGCCCGGTTGCCCCGCGCGACCGGGTTTTGCGTGCTTCGTGAAAAGTCTTGACTCTGGACCATGGTCCATGGTTTAGGATATGCGCATGGACACACCCATCGATCGGCAAACCACCCGGCACATCACCATCGGTGCCGTCGCCCGGCGGGCGGGCGTCGGCATCGACACCATCCGCTACTACGAGCGTGAAGGGCTGTTGCCCGAGCCGCAGCGGCGCGCATCGGGGTACCGGGATTACGGCAGCGGCACAGTCGAGCGCCTGCGCTTCATCCGCCGCGCAAAGGATCTCGGCTTCACGCTGGAAGGGATCCGTGAGCTGTTGGCGCTTTCAACCGACCGCGAACGCGGGGTGAAATCCGTCAAGCAGCGCGCCGAGGCACGACTGCGCGAAGTCGAGCGGCGCATCCGCGAATTGCAGCGCATGAAGCGCGGGCTCAAGCAACTCATCGATGCATGCCCGGGCCACGGCGAACTCGAACATTGTCCGATCCTGCGCGCGCTGGGCGGGGAGGGCGACGCATGAGCGCACATGGGCACACGCATTGCCATTCGCCCGCGGCGCAGGCCCGGAACGCGGTGGAGCGAGCGACCGATCCCGTTTGCGGCATGCAGGTGGCTACCGCGTCATGCCGGCATGCCGATCATCAGGGCAATCGCTATTGGTTCTGCTCTGACGGGTGCCTCAACAAGTTTGTGGCCGGCCCCGGGAAGTATCTGGCCCAGGACCCCGTATCACATGCCGCACACGGCCACGGTCATCACGATCATGAGCACACGCGCGGGCACCTCGAAGCGCCCGCGGGCACGGTCTATACCTGCCCGATGCACCCGGAGATTCGGCAGATCGGCCCGGGCCATTGTCCGAAATGCGGCATGGCGCTGGAGCCGGTACTGCCGAGCGCGGAGGGCGACGCTGGCGGGGAATTGGGCGCGCTGACGCGCCGCTTCTGGACGCTGGTCGCGTTGACGATTCCGGTATTTGTACTCGCGATGGGGCCGCACCTGTTCGGCTGGCGCTTGCCGCCGCCCTGGAATGCTGTCGCCGGCTGGATCGAAGCCGCGCTCGCCACAGCCGTGGTGCTGTGGGGCGGCGCGTCGTTCTTCGTGCGCGGCTGGCGCTCGCTCAAGCCGTGGTCGCCCAACATGTACACCCTGATCGCGCTGGGCACGGGCGTGGCATGGCTGTACAGTGCCGTTGCATTCCTGTTTCCGGACATCTTCCCGCCGGGCTTCCACGACATGCGTGGACGCGTCGGCGTGTATTTCGAATCGGCCGCCGTGATCGTCACGCTGGTGACGCTGGGTGACTGGCTGGAATTGCGCGCACGCCGGCGGACCGGTTCCGCGCTGCGCGCGCTGCTGGACCTCGCGCCCAAAACCGCGCGCCGGATTGCCGTGGACGGCAGCGAGTCGGACGTCCCGCTGGACGGGGTGCAGGCCGGCGACGTTTTGCGCGTGCGCCCGGGCGAAAAGGTGCCTGTGGACGGCGTGATCATCGATGGTGCGAGCCACGTCGACGAGTCGATGCTGACCGGCGAGTCGATGCCCGTCGCGAAGGACAGGGACGATCGCGCCATCGGCGGCACCGTGAACCAGGACGGTGCGTTCACGATGCGCGCCGAGAAAGTCGGTGCCGAAACGACGTTGTCGCGCATCGTCACGCTGGTCGCGCAGGCACAGCGCAGCAAGGCACCGCTGCAGCGCGTGGCCGACCGCGTCGCCGCATGGTTCGTTCCGGCCGTGGTCGTGGTGGCCGTGGCGGCTTTCGTCGCCTGGGCTGCGGTTGGCCCGGAACCACGAGCCACGCACGCACTGATCGCAGCGGTATCGGTGTTGATCATCGCCTGTCCGTGCGCGCTGGGTCTCGCGACGCCCATTTCGATCATGGTCTCGAGCGGGCGCGGCGCGCACATGGGCGTGCTGTTTCGCGACGCCACCGCCATCGAGACCCTGCGCAATGCGGATGTGCTGCTGGTCGACAAGACCGGCACGCTGACCGAAGGCAAGCCTTCACTGCACGCGGTGGAAACGGTCGATGGTTTCGACGAGACGGATGCGCTTGCACTGGCCGCGGCGTTGGAGCGATCGAGCGAACATCCGCTGGCGCGGGCAATCGTGACTGCCACCGAAGTGCGCGGCATCACGATCCCGCGCGCGGAAGGGTTCAAGGCATTGCCAGGTCGCGGAGTCAGCGCAATCGTCGATGGCCACGTCGCCGCGATCGGCAATGGCAAGCTTCTGGATGAGTTGGGCGTGGACACCGATCCTTCCGTTGCTGCGCGTGCCGACGCGGTGCGCAACGAAGGCGCCACGGTGATGTTCCTCGCGCGCGATGGGAAGGTCGTCGCATCCCTCTCCGTCGCCGATCGCATCAAGGATGGCACGCTCGCCGCGCTTGCCGTCCTGCGCGAGGAAGGCATGCGCATCGTGATGCTGACCGGCGACAACGCCATCACGGCGCAAACGGTCGCGCAAAAACTGGGCATCGAGGAAGTGCACGCGGATGTGTCGCCCGCCGGCAAGGCTGCGGTGGTCGAGGCGTTGAAGCGGGAAGGGCGGGTCGTCGCGATGGCCGGCGATGGCATCAACGATGCGCCGGCGCTGGCCGCGGCGGATATCGGGGTCGCGATGGGCGCGGGCGCCGACGTGGCGCTGGAAAGCGCGCCGGTGACGCTGGTGCGGGGCGATCTTTCCGGCATTGCGCGCGCACGGGCGCTGTCGCGGGCCACGGTCGGCAACATCCACCAGAACCTGTTCTTCGCGTTCGTCTACAACGCCATCGGCGTGCCGATCGCGGCCGGCGTGCTGTATCCGGTATTCGGGATCGTGCTGTCGCCGATGATCGCCGCGCTGGCGATGAGCTTGTCGTCGGTATCCGTCGTTTCGAACGCGCTGCGCCTGCGCGCAAAGCGTCTGGAGGCGCGTGCCTGACGGGTTATGATCGGGTGCCGCCGTGGAGGAGTTGAATCATGCGCAGATTTTTGACCGGTTTTGCCCTTGCGGGCATCGCCGCGTTCGCAACCGCCGGCAGCCCCACGCTGCCAGCCCACAAGGCGCCCGCCGATGCGCGCGTGTACATCATCAGTCCCGCCGACGGCGCCACCGTTGGACGCGATGTCACCGTGCGGTTCGGCTTGTCGGGGATGGGCGTGGCGCCGGCAGGCGTCGAGAAGAAGGATACCGGGCATCATCACCTGCTGATCGACGTCGCGACACTGCCGCCGGCGGGCCAGCCCATTCCGAACGATGAACATCACAAGCATTTCGGTGGCGGCCAGACCGAGACGCTGCTGCACCTTTCTCCTGGCACGCATACGCTGCAACTCGAGCTTGGCGATGCCAATCACGTGCCTTTCGATCCGCCGGTGGTTTCGAAGCGAATCACGATCTACGTGCGTTGAGCGATTGGACAACCTGTTGCGCTTGCGAGCCCGCGACGGTTCTTCAACGGTCCCCGTGCAAGACGAAGCCGCGCGGATTGCTCCGCGCGGCTTTTCGATGAGGCCGGGGCGAACGCCGGTTCAGCGCGCGAACAGCGGCTTGTTGAGGCGCGCCATCAGTCGTTCACGGCGGGACCCCTGCTGCGCCGGGTCGCCTTCCTGCGCCTTCGGCGGCACTTCAAGGCGTCCGTCGGCAAAACAGGCATTGAAGTAGTCGACCACGTCTTCGTACGGCATGCCCGAAGCCGCGACGATTTCATCGACGGTGGCGAAGTCCTTCACCATTTCCTTGGCGAGCCGGAAATGCTTCGGGAATTCGCGTTCGGTTTCGGGCCAGCGCGACAACTTGTAACGCTCGCTGCGAATCAGTTCGCGGCCAAGGATGCCGGGCGTGGCGATGAGGCCCGCATACCAGCGCAAGCGGCCCAGCGGTTGGGCCGGGTTGGCCAGGCGCGCGGCCTTGAGTGTTTCGGAATAGATCGGCGTCCACGCGCCGGCGGGCTGCTCGAGCAAGACGGCGAGCGGCTTCAGCGAAGTGGATTCGAAGTGATAGCTGTTCTGCTCCGGATCGACCACGAGTTCCGCGCCGTCCGGTCCGGTCAGTTTGCGCGGGCTGGAAAAGGTGCCGGAGGCGAGTGCCAGTGCCAGCGCTTCGGCCGCGTTGACGGGCCCGACTTCAGCCGGATCGACGGCTTCGGGCTGCAGCGGCCCTTGTACCTCTGCAAGCTCCGGCATTCCATCCTCGATCCGCACGTCTTCGGCCCGCGGGGCGTCGGCCTGCGGGGCACCGGCGTGCACGCCCGACAACCACGCTTCCAGACCGGCGGCCGTGGTGCGCGGCGCGTTGGCCGCAACCTGTTCCGAATCGAATGTCATGTCCTGGTTACCTTGCATGGCGGCATAGCCTCCGGGTCCCACGGTCATGGCCGCGGACAGATCGATGCCCTTGCAGCGGCCGTTGCAACACGTGTGCCAGTCTACGCAGCGGGACCCGCCCGGACGCGTGCCGAGACGTAAACATTGGTTACAGCTTTCGTGAGAAGTCAAACCGGGGAGGGCCGTCCTGGACTGGATTGCCCGAGTCCGTTCCGCAGGCAAAGGCATTGGTGCTGCAACGATCAGGGACGATCGCACGATAAACCGTCA
>JAGWZT010000509.1 GCA_018971925.1 Lysobacteraceae bacterium
TCCAGATCATCACCACGACCGCGAAGGCAATGAGGTTCGCAACGGCGCCCAGCCGTTCATGGATGACGACGCCAACGAACGGCAGCGCTGCCGCAAAGGCAACCAGGCAGATCAAGGTCGGGCGCGGCCCGAGGCCTGCATTCATCAGCAGGTGATGGATGTGTGTGCGATCCGGCGTGAACGGCGATTCGCCGCGCTTCAGGCGACGGTAGATCACCGCCAGCGTGTCCATCACGGGAACCGCGACGCACCACAACACCAGTCCGGGTGACATCCGCCGCGGATCGTCCTGGCTCAGCGCGATCAGCGTCCAGGCGATCACGTAACCGAGCACGACACTGCCGGCATCACCGAGGAACACTTTCGCCTTCCGTCCGAGGAATCCGAGATTGGAAAGCAGGAACGGGTACAGCGATGCGGCGAGCAGGAAAACGATGACCGCCAACGGCGCCGGAGCGCGCGTGGGGACCAGCAATGCGACCGCGCCCGCGCTGACCAGCGCCAGGCATCCCGCCAGCCCGTCGATGCCATCCATCAAATTGAACGCATTGATCAGGCCGATCACCGCGAAAACGGTGAACGGGATGCCCAGCCATCCGAGCATCAATTCGTGGCCGTGCAACCTTCCGAGTGAATGCACATAGACGCCGGTGGTGGCGATCACGATCAGAATGGCCAGGACCTGCACGACGACCCGCACGCTGACGCGCAAACCGTATTTGTCATCGATCGCGCCGAGCAGCACCAGCATGCATGCCGTACCCAGTACGACGTCGTCGAAGTGCTGCACCTGCCCCAGCCACATCCATCCCGCCAGCAGGCCGACGAAAATCGACAACCCCCCCACGAGCGGTGTGGCAAAACCGTGCCGCTTGCGGGCATCCGGATAATCGAGCAAGCCAAATGGCCTGCTGATCGGGACGAGTACGCACAAACCCAGCGCCGACGCGCCCAGCGAGACGATGCATGCCGATAAAACCGTATGTGCCGCAGAAATCATCCTTGCTCTTTTCCGGCTTGCGAAGAGGTCGAGTATGTCCATCCCGGTGAAATTGGTGCTGAATATTCGTGACCATTTCCATTTGGATGGCCAAATAAAAATGAACGTGTTTATATATTTGAATAACCGATAAACCGCGTGCACGATTTTTCTCGCCGGTGAAACGAGGCGATGCTCTGCCTGGCGATGTTTTCCCTTCCGCACACGCCGTTGCGCGCCCTGTCCGGTTCGTCTGAAGGTTCGCGTCCTGCCGCGCGTTGCGTGGAAATGCCGCATCACGTTCAGGTTGTGCGGCACTGGACGCGTTGCGGACAACCGCCTCCGCGGGCACCGATTCGGCATCCGCCACCGGCACGGAATTTGCTTGTATCCTTGCGGTGCAGGAGAGGGGTGCGTCGTGCGGTTCAGCGACCGGGTACCCGTTCAGCCTGCCGCTATATTCGGACCTTGTCGAGCCGCGAGGAACGACGTTATGACGACGACCGACATCGGCATTCTTCTCATCGTGCTATGCGTCCTGTTGTGGGCGATCATGGCGGCGCTGCACCGGCACACCGTGCAAATGAAAGCGTTGCAGGCGCAGTTGGACGAGCTGCTGGATGCGCGGGCCAAATCTTCCCGCGCCGCTGAAG
>JAGWZT010000067.1 GCA_018971925.1 Lysobacteraceae bacterium
TGTCAGGGCCACCCGAAAGCTTGCCTTCCGCATAAGCCTTGTCGGCGCGCGTCAACAGTGAATTCAACTGCGTTTGCGGCAGCAAGCCGCTCAGCGTGGCCTGATGGGTGAACGCCCAGCCGCCGGCGATCGCCAGCACGGCCACGACCGCCAGCACCAGCCAGGGCGGGCGGAAGGGCTTGCGCCGTCCGTGCTGACGGCGGGTGGTGTTCGTGAAAGGCGGGCGATCCGCCGGATCCGCGCGCATGGCCGTGCGCCGTTCACCGCCCGTATCGACGTGATCGAGGTTGCCGAGCACCGGCTCGGTGCGCCGCGGGCTGTCCCGCGAAGATGGGTCGTTTCGGTCGTTCATGCTGATCGTTCGCCGGGCCAATGCCCGGCCGGAATATCCGCCCCATGGGACCATCGCGGCCATTCACCGGTTCCCTTGCTGGAACGGGCCACGTGCCTTCATCTTAGCATTCGTCCCCGATCCACCCCCGCCACAGGCCGTGCACATTCAGCCGCCGGCAAGGCGGCGCGCTTCGGTGACATTGGGCAGCGCCGACAGCCGGGCCAGCAGTGCGGACAGTTCGCCGAAGTCGTGCACGCGCAGCGTGAAGTGCAGGGTCACCTCGCCGAGGTCGCGGTTGCTGTGGCTGTCCGACGCGACGATGCGCGCGCCGGAGTTGGTGACGACATTGGTGATGTCGCGTTGCAGGTCGCGGCGGTCATAGCCCAGCACCATGATGTCCACTTCGTAGGCGCGGTCGGGCGCGCTCTGCCAGCGCACCTCGATCACGCGATCCGGGTTGCGCGCATGCAAGCGTGCCAGCGATGCGCAATCGGCGCGATGCACCGTGACGCCGCGTCCGCGCGTGACGTAACCGGCGACATCGTCACCCGGCAACGGCCGGCAGCAGCGCGCCAGCGAAGTGAGCAGATTGCCGACGCCTTCCACGGTCAGCGCACCCGGTTTGTCGAGAACCGGCGCGGACTTGCGTGGCGGCAACGCCGGCGCGGGCGCCGTGGGTTGCATCTCGAGCATCGCGCGCGTCAGTTGCGCCACGCCCACTTCGCCCAATGCAAGTCCGACCAGCAAGTCGTCGCGGCCCTTGCGGCCCAGTCGTGCCGGCAATCGTTCCATCAGCTCGTCCGACACGGCGAGACGGCGCGCTTCGCGTTCCAGGATCTGCCGCCCTGCAGCGAGATTCGCTGCAAGGTCTTCGCGCCGGAACCACGCGCGCAGCTTGCCGCGTGCGCTGGCGGTATTGAGATAGCCGAGGTGCGGCGACAGCCAGTCGCGGCTCGGCGCGGGTTCGCGCGCAGTGAGAATTTCGATCCGATCACCGCTGGCCGGCTGGCATGTCAACGGCACGATGCGGCCATTGACCTTGGCGCCGCGACAGCGGTGCCCGACCATGGTGTGCACGTGGTAGGCAAAATCCAGCACCGTCGCACCCGCTTGCAGGTCGAGCACTTCGCCCTTCGGCGTCAGCAAATAGACACGCTCTTCCGCCAGTTCCGACCGCAGTTCAGCCGCGAGCGTGGCGTCGTCCTCGCCATCCGCGCGTGTTTCCAGCAGCTTTCGCATCCACGCGACGCGCGTCTGGTACGCGGCGTCGCTGTTTCCGCCTTCCTTGTAACGCCAGTGCGCGGCCACGCCCAGTTCGGCACCGCGATGCATTTCCTCGGTGCGGATCTGCACCTCGAGCGTCTTGCCATCCGGTCCGATGACCGCGGTGTGCAATGAGCGGTAATCGTTGCCCTTGGGCCGCGCGATGTAATCGTCGAACTCGCGCGGAATGATCGGCCACAAGCCGTGCACCACGCCTAGCACCGCGTAGCATTCCGCCACGCTGCCCGTGAGCACGCGCAGCGCGCGGAGGTCGTACAGCTCGCCGAAGCCCACCTTCTTCCGCTGCATCTTCCGCCAGATGGAATAAATGTGCTTGGCACGACCGTTGACGCTGGCGCTGACGCCCTGCGCTGCCAGCGCCTCGCGCAACTGCGCGACGCTGCGTGCAATCCAGTCTTCGCGATCGGTGCGGCGCTCGTCCAGCAGTTTCGCGATACGGCGGTAGACGTCGGGTTGCAGGTAGCGGAATGCCAGGTCCTCGAGTTCCCATTTCCACTGGCCAATGCCGAGCCGGTTGGCGAGTGGCGCGTGGATGTCGCGGGTCAGTTGCGCGAGTTCGCGACGTTCGGCCTCCGGCAACGTGGTCGCCGCACGCATCCGCGCGAGCTGGCGCGCCAGCAACAGGTACACCACGCGCAAATCGCGGATGATCGCCAACAGCAAGCGCCGCAGGCCTTCGGTATTGCCGGCCGCATCGCGCGCAGCGTGCAACGCCCACACCCGCTCGGCCTGCTGCTGGCCCTCGACCAGCCTGCGCAGCGCATCCGGCGCCTGCGCGACGATCTTGTCCCAGACCTCCGGTTCGGCGCGCGCCACCGCATACCAGCGCGCCGCGGCACGGGTGTCGTCATCGCAACCGACCGACGCAAGCAACGCATCGGTTTCCTGCCACAGCTCGCGCGCGCGTTCGGGCAACGAGGCGACGGACGGCTCGGGGACGGGAGGGCTGTTCTTGGATGATGCTGCCTGCATGAGTTTGCGCGCATCCGCCGCGAATGCGCCGATTCGGGAAAGGTCTGCGAAAGACCCCCAGTGTATTAGTGCTTTCATCGATACCCCGTGCGACCGGCATGGGGCACTGCTATCATCGCCCACCATGCGCACCCGACTGATGCTGCCGGCCGCTCTGGCCCTGCTCCTCACCGCCCTGCCTGTCATGGCCCAGCAGTTTTCCTCGCTCGAGGAACGCATGTCTGCGGCCGATTTCAAGGCAGCGGGGCTCGACAAGCTTTCACCGCAGGAACTGCAGAACCTCGACGACTGGCTGCGCACGCACGAGCAGACCAAGGTGGTTTCCGCCAGCGGTGCGCCGGTGTTCTACCCCGACAACCAGCCGCGCGACAAATTCAGCACGCATCTGGTCGGCCACTTCAATGGTTGGGCAGGACACACCACGTTCACCCTCGACAACGGCCAGGTCTGGAAACAGGCCGAGTCCGGCGCCTATTCGTGCCCCGGCATCGACAACCCCGAGGTCACGATCAAGCCGATGATCCTGGGCAGCTGGCTGATGTACGTGCAGGGCTGCAACGAGAGCGTGCGCGTCGATCGCGTGAAGTAACCCGCGCCTTCCTTTCCCGATCTGTCTTTCCTCTGCCGGCGCAGGCATGATGGCCGCGAGCGCGGGCGTGCCGCCGGCGCGAGGACCGTGACGTGTTGGAAATCTGGCTGCCGCTACTGTCCATTACCGCCCTCGGCATGTGGTGGTACCACGCGCTGCGATTGCGCGAGCGCGCCGTCGCGCACGCACGCCGCCTTTGCGAACGGCGCGGGTTGCAACTGCTCGATGACAGTGTGGCACTGCATCGCCTGCGCATGAATTGGCGGCACGGCGGCCTGCACGTGACCCGCGAATACCGCTTCGACACCAGTCTCGGGGGCAATGATCGCCGCGCGGCAAGCCTCACCCTGCTGGGCGATCGCATCGTGAGCGCGAGCGCGCCGCAGCGTGAAGCACCTGCAACGCCCGCGCCGGCTTCGCCATGCGGTGCCTTGCCGCCGCGCATCGCTTCCGAAACGCGTCCCGGCGATAACATCGTCCTGATCACACGTGCGCGGCGGACGTTGCACTGACGTTTCGCGCTTCTGTGTTTTGACGCTGGACTGCTCGCTTGCGTTGTATGTTCGCGATTTGTGAGAGCGACATCTGTCTTTCTCTGCGCGTCGGGAATGCGCGAGAACATCGCAGGCGATCCTCAGCGTCCGTTTCGTAGGTTGGGCTGGGCAACGCGAATCCAAACGCCGCACGAGTGCGAACCCTCTCCCGGCGGGAGAGGGGGAAACGCATGCACGTTACTTGACGACGTGCAGCGAGGGTTTGCCCTTGGGCCGCGGCTTGTCCGGGCCGTCGCCGGAAGTCGACGGTGGTTCGCCCGCATCGTCCGCAGCCGGCGACTCCTGGACCGACTTCGGCACGGCCTGCAACGGGGGTCCGGACGGTTTCGTGGATGGCGCGTCACCCATAGGCGCGATCGGGGGCGCCGTGCCCGGCGCGTCTTCCGCCAGCAGCATGCCCTGGCCGTTTTCGCGCGCGTAGATCGCCTGCACCGCGGCAACCGGCACGTTCACGGTTTGGCTGACACCGCCGAAGCGGGCCATGAAGGTGATCGCGTCGTTGCCGATTTCCAGATGCGCGACCGCACGCGGCGCAAGGTTCAGTACCACGCGGCCATCGCTGACCGCCTGCGGCGGCACCTGCACGCCCGGTTTGCCCGCATCCACCACGATATGGGGCGTGAGGCCGTTGTCGCAGATCCACTCGTGCACCGCCCGCAGCAGGTACGGACGATTGGAGGTCATCGCAGGGGACTGTTCGGTCACAACTCGCCCAGCAAACGCTCGTCGGCCGTGAGGCTGCGCGCAAAACCCTGGCTGCGGAACAGGCGTTCGCCGTAATCGACGATAGGCTTGGCTTCCTTGGGCAGCGATACGCCCAGCGAAGGCAGGCGCCACACCACCGGTGCCACCAGACAATCGGCGAGGCTGATTTCCGGATTCAGGAAAAACTTGGCGGCCTTGAACAGCGGCAGCGCGCCCATCAGGTGATCGCGCAGGCGCTTGCGCGCCGCCTCGGCGGCACGGCCACCGGCGCGGATGTTGGCGACTTCCGGCACCCAGTCGCGCTCGATGCGCACGCAGGCCAGGCGCAAGCGTGCGCGCGACAGCGGATCGACCGGCATCAGCGGCGGATGCGGATAGCGCTCGTCGATGTATTCGCACACCAGGGCAGACCCGTAGAGGACCATGTCGCGGTCCTGCAACGTCGGCGTGTCGCCGTACGGGTTGATCGACAGCAATTCATCGTGCGGCCTGCCGGGCGGTACCTCGACGCGGTCATAGACCACGCCCTTGGCGGCGAGCACCAGCCGCACCCGATGCGACTGCACGTCGTCGGGCGCGGTGAACAGGGTCAGCACGGTGCGGGTGGTATGTGCGGTTTGGATCATGCCAGTGTCCCCTATGGGCCTTGCGGGTCCGGTGACGCGACAGTCCCGGGTATGGGTGTCATCGCCTGGCGGGCACGGCGCCCGCCGGTCAATGCACGTCCTTCCAATACTCTTTTTTCAGCACCAGCGCGAACAGGGTGAAAAGTACCAGATACAGCACCACCCACGCACCAATGTGGCTGCGCACCAGCTCGTCCGGCGCGGACACCCAGGCCAGGAACGCGGTCAGGTCGCGCACGGCCTGATCGTACTGCGCGGGCGTCATGCTGCCCGGATGCGCCAATTCGAGTTCCTTGACCGTGGCCGGGTTCCCGTCCTCGGCGGGATTCATCACCGCAACCTGCTCGCCCTGCAGCTGCCACAGCGGAAACGGCATCGCGACGTTCGGGAAAACGGTGTTGTTCCAACCGCTGCCGGTCGCGGGATCGAGATAGAAAGCCTTGAGGTAGGCCGACACCCAGTCGGCGCCCTTGGCGCTGACTTCCAGCGACAGGTCGGGCGGGACCTTGCCGAACCACTTTTCGGCGCCGGCTTCCGGCATCGCCGTGACGATCGGTTCGCCGAACTTGGCGCCGGTGAAGTTCAGGTTGTCCATCACCTGCTTTTCGGTCAGGCCGAGCCCGCTCGCGAGCTGCGAATAGCGCAGGTACTTCAGCGAATGGCAGCCCACGCAGTAGTTCATGAACAGGCGCGCACCGCGTTGCAGGGACCCTTGGTCGTGCACGTTGATGTTGGCGTCGGGGTAACCACCGCCTTCTTCCGCGAAGGCGGACGGCGCGGCCGCAAAGGCCACGACCAATGCGAGCAGCAGGGCGGTGAGGGTGCGCATGGCGGCGCGCTCAATGGACTTATGCATGCGTGGTCACCCTTTCCGGAACCGGCTTGGTTTTCTCCCACCCGAAGAACGTGTAGGCCCACAGGAACACGAAGAACCCGAAGTAGAGGATCACCAGGGTGCGACCGAACAGGTTCTCGATCGTGGTGATGTCGGCGTTGGGACCGAAGATGGACACGATCCAGCCGGGCGTGAGGTCGGCACCGATCGCCGCCAGCAGCACGAAGACGATCGCGAAGATCGTCAGCGCGATCTTGTAGCCGAGGCCGCGGTAGCGGATGGATTTCACCTTGCCGCGATCCAGCCACGGCACCAGGAACAGCACGATGATCGACAGCGCCAGCGCGATCACGCCCCAGCCCTTGCTGGGGATCATCCGCAGGATCGCGTAGAACGGCGAGAAGTACCACACCGGCTTGATCGTCGCCGGCGTTACGAGGTCGTTGGCCGGGATCGAGTTGTCGTGTTCGAGGAAGAACCCGCCCACGGTCGGCTCGAAGAAGATGATGATCGCGCAGATCACCAGGAATACGCCCACGCCCGCGAGGTCCTTAAGGGTGTAATACGGGTGGAACGGGATGCCATCCAGCGGATGACCATTCGGCCCCTTGTGTTTCTTGATCTCGACGCCGTCGGGGTTGTTGGACCCCACTTCATGCAGCGCGCCGAGGTGCAGCACCACCAGCAACAGCAGAACCAGCGGCAGCGCGACCACGTGCAGCGCGAAGAAACGGTTGAGCGTCGGGTCGGACGGCACGAAGCTGCCCATGATCCAGTTGACCAGTTGCTCGCCGATCACCGGCACCGCGCTGAACAGGGTGATGATCACCTTGGCGCCCCAGAACGACATGTTGCCCCACGGCAGCACGTAGCCCATGAAGGCTTCGGCCATCAGGGCGAGAAAGATCAGCATGCCGAGCAGCCACACCAGTTCGCGCGGCTTCTTGTACGAGCCGTACATCAGGCCGCGGAACATGTGCAGGTAGATCACGATGAAGAACATCGAGGCGCCGGTGACGTGCATGTAGCGCACCAGCCAGCCCCAATGTACGTCGCGCATGATGTACTGCACGGAATCGAACGCACCCGCCGCGGTGGGCGTGTAGAACATCGTCAGGAAAATGCCCGTGACGATCTGGTTCACCAGCACCAGCAGCGCCAGCGAACCGAAGTAGTACATGACGTTGAAGTTCTTGGGCGCGTAGTACTCCGTCATGTGCTTCTTGTACACGACATCCAGCGCCGGCGCGCGATCGAGGAACCACTGCGTGAACGCATTCATGCCGCGGCTCCTTTCGGATCGACGCCGATCTGGATGTGGGTGTCATCGACGAAATGGTACGGTGGCACCACCATGTTCAGCGGTGCCGGCACGCCCTGGTACACGCGCGCGGCCAAGTCGTAACGCGAGTGGTGGCACGGACAATAGAAACCGCCCTTCCAGTTCGGGTCGAACGACTCGGGCTTCACTTCGCCCTTGTAATCCGGCACGCAACCGAGGTGCGTGCAGATGCCGATCAGCACCATCCATTCGGGCTTGATCGAACGCGTGGCGTTCTGGCAGTACTTGGGCTGTTCGGATTCCCTGGAATCCGGATCGCGCAGGCGTGGGTCCTGCTTGGGCAGCCACTGCAATTGTTCAGGCGTGCGATTGACCACGAATACCGGCTGGCTGCGCCAGCCGTAGCGCACCATCTGGCCGGGCTCGATCTTGCCGATCCCCACGGTCACCGGGGCACCAGCCGATTCGGCGCGTGCGCTGGGCAACCATGTCTCGACGAACGGAATCGCCGTGATGATCAAACCGGCACCGCCGATCACGGCCGTGGAGGCCGTCAGGAACCTGCGTCGGCCCTTGTTGATACTTTCGTCCGCCATCTGCCTCTCCGCACTAACGTGTGGCCATGGCCCCGCAACGCGGACGGCGGGTGTTCCCGCGCGCCCTGCACGACCGGGTTGAACGGCCGTCTCCCGGCCGCACCCGTGTCATCCATCGGGCCCCAAAATCGTGTTAGTTTAGCGTTCGCCTCCGTGGCGCACAATCCAATCGCGCTCCACCGGCCTCCGATTCCATGCGGCACAAGCTCCGACCTTTTCTTTTCGTCCTGCAGTTCGCGCTCGTGGGCTTGGCCGCTGCATTCCTGATCAGCCTGGCATGGCCCGGCCTCGGCGCGCACCTGCGCGACGGCCTGCGCGGACGGTCCAGCGGAGCGGTCACGGAGCCCGCACCCGTCGGGTCCCATGCCACTCCGGAATACGGACCCGCCTCCTATGCGGACGCCGTGGCGCGTGCCGCGCCGGCGGTGGTCAACATCTACGCCGACAAGACCGTCACCGAGCGGCAGATCCAGATTTTCCCGGATCCACTGCTGGGTGGCGTCGCCGGACCCGCGCTGAAACGCCGCGAGCAGAGCCTCGGTTCCGGAGTGATCTTCACCCCCGACGGCTATGTATTGACCAACAACCACGTGATCTCGGG
>JAGWZT010000510.1 GCA_018971925.1 Lysobacteraceae bacterium
TTCTCGCCGTCGGCGGAAAAGAATTTGATGCCGTTATCCTGGTACGGATTGTGCGAGGCGCTGATCACGATCCCGGCGCTGGCGTCCAGGCTGCGCGTCAGTTGCGCCACCGCCGGCGTCGGCAACGGGCCGAGCAGGCCGACGTCGGCACCGGCCGCGACCAGCCCCGCTTCGAGCGCGGCTTCGAACATGTAACCCGACACCCGCGTGTCCTTGCCGATCAGCACCAGCGGGCGCCGGCCGTTGCCCAGCACCACGCCCGCCGCGCGACCCAGTTTCAGCATGAACTCGGCGGTGATCGGCCACTCGCCGACCTTGCCGCGCACGCCGTCGGTGCCGAAGTATTTGCGGGACGCTGGATTAAGGACTCCGGACTCGGGCATGCGACTGCACTGCGTGAGGAAACAGACGCAAAGGATACCCCGTAGCAGCGCGCCATGCGCGCGGTCGCGAATCGCGCGATCGGGGCAGGAGGGCCGGAAGGCCCGACCACATGTGCCGCCGCAGGAGCATGCCGCATGGTCCGGTCGGGGCTGCCGCCGCCCCTACAAAAGCAACCCGGAGCTGCCAGCGCCGTCAGTCGTCGCCGAAGCGCTGCGAACCAAATGGTTTGGGTTCAGCCTTGGCAGGCATGTCACCCTCGTGCACGGATTGCCACATGCTCAGCGCATCCCGCGTCGCGGCGACGTCATGCACTCGTACGATCATCGCGCCCCGCTGCACCGCGATCATGGCGGCGGCGGCGGACCCCGCCGCACGTTCCGCACCGCTCTTGCGCCCGGTCAGCGTGCCGATCATGGCCTTGCGCGAAACCCCCACGAACACGCCGGCGCCGAGGTCACGGAAACGCTCGAGGTCACGCAACAATGCAAGGTTGTGTTCCAGTGTCTTGCCGAAGCCGAAACCCGGATCGACCAGCACCCGCCGCTTGTCGATGCCCGCCATCTCGCACGCGAATACACGCTCGGCGAGAAAACGGTGCACCTCGCCGACCACGTCGTCGTAATGCGGATCGTCCTGCATCGTGCGGGGCTCGCCTTGCATGTGCATCAGGCACACCGGGATTTTCAGCTCCGCCGCGGCATCCAGTGCGCCCTCGCGGCGCAATGCATACACATCGTTGATGAGTCCCGCACCTGCGGCGACCGCCGCACGCATCACGTCGGGCTTGGACGTGTCGATCGAGATCGGCACTTCCACGCGTTCCGCCAGCGCCTCGATCACCGGCACCACGCGTGCGATTTCGTCCTCCGCTTCGACCGGCTGCGCACCCGGCCGGGTGGATTCCGCGCCGACATCCAGCAGATCCGCGCCCTGTTCCACCATCGCGACGCCTTGCGCGACAGCGGCTTCCGCGTCGCCGCGCAAACCATCGCCGGAAAACGAATCATCGGTGAGATTGAGGATGCCGCAGATGCGTGGACGGTCCAGTTTCAGCATGCGGCCGTTGCAATCAAGCGTTGGAGTGGTATCGAACATCGGCGCAGTGTAAAGCAAGCGCGCTCGATGACTGTATCGGACTGATTCCGGGACGGCCGCGCGTTAGTGGTCGGCTTTGGCGGATACCGGCAGCCCGACCTTCCTGCGGAATGCGGCGAAACGCGGATCGCCCTTGTATGGCAGGATGAACGG
>JAGWZT010000511.1 GCA_018971925.1 Lysobacteraceae bacterium
GATGACGAAGTCGCAAGCCGCGCGCGCGCCCTCTTCAGGACCGCCTGTGAGCAGGCCGATTCCTACCACACTCTGCGCCTCGGCCTTGCACGCCGCAAAGCCGTGAATGCCGGCTCCGCGCACCGTGGTTTGAAGGTCTGGGCACCCTTGGCGGGTGCGGCCGCCTGTTGCGCGCTGGTGGTCGGCGTGGTCTTGCTGCACCCTGCGGGCCGGCTGCAATCGTCCTCGCCCATCGCCGCGGCGGCACCTGCCGTTTCCAACCAGGGTGATGCGGACGAGGCGATCCCGGAAGTCGGCAGCACCCAGATGGAAGTGGTGCAGGACCTCGATTTCTATCGCTGGCTGGCCGCGCAATCGGCGATGGCTTCCGCCGCGCCGGCCGGGAGCGGACGTTGATGATGCGCGGCGCCATGCTCGCGATGTTCCTGGCTGCCGTGAGCCTGCTCGGCGCGCCCTGCGCGGCGTTGGCGCAGGCGGCCGTTCCGATGCAGGGGGCACCCGCCGGGAACGACGCGCCCTCGCGACCCATCGCATGGTCCAGCCTTTCTTCCGCGCAGCAACGCATGCTTGCCCCGTTGCAGGGGCAGTGGGACCAGATGAAACCCGGGCGCCAGCAACGCCTCGCGCAAAACGCGGAGCGCTGGGCGACACTGCCGCCCGCGCACCAGCAACAAATCCAGGAACGGCTGACGCGCTGGGCCGCCATGACACCCGAGGAACGCCGCCAGCTGCGCGAGAACGCGCGCGCCTTCCATGACCTCACGCCCGAAGAACGCGCCAAGGTCAGCGCGGCGTTCCGCAGGTTCCAGTCGCTGTCCCCCGCCGAACGGCGCACGCTGCGCGAACGCTGGCGCGCGATGCCGCCCCAACAGCGCATGCATTGGGCCGTCGAACGCGCCGGCCAGCCCATCCCGATGCATCCGCCTGCGCACAGCGGGCATTGAGCGCGAGAAGCGCCGCCTTGCAGGGCGGGTGCCAACCCGCCTTTGGCTCGACGATAGGCGGGATACCCTTCGCTACTCCCGCCCTACGTGGGCTACGCCTTCCCAAACCGCACTTCGCCGTCGCGTGCGACGCAGGTTTTGGCAACCAGATCGTCTTCGAAATCCGGCTTCCACGCGCCGTCCGCGACCACGAGTTCGCTGAAATGCGCAAGGTTGCGCGCGTACATTTCCGACGCGTGCAGCGGCGCACCCGAAGGAAGATTCAGCGGTCCGATGATGGTGACACCCTGGCGCTGTACGCGCTCGCCCGGCCTGGTGGCTTCGCAGTTGCCGCCGCCTTCGGCCGCGAGATCGACGATCACCGCGCTTGCCTTCATGCCGTCCACCATCGACAGCGGGATGATTTTCGGTGAAGGACGCCCCGGAACCGCCGCAGTGGTGACGATCACGTCCACGGTCTTCACGTGCTCGGCAAGCTTCGCCTGCTGCGCCGCGCGTTCCTCGGCAGTGAGTTCTCGCGCATAACCGCCCTGTCCCGCGGCGTTGACGCCGAGGTCGAGGAACTTCGCCCCCAATGATTCGATCTGCTCGCGCGTTTCGGGTCGCACGTCGAAACCTTCCACCATCGCACCCAGCCGACGCGCAGTTGCGATCGCCTGCAGGCCTGCGACACCCGCG
>JAGWZT010000068.1 GCA_018971925.1 Lysobacteraceae bacterium
GGCCGCCCAGTTCGTCCTTGAGCGCGTCCAGCTTCTTCACCAGCTCGATACCGCGTTTGCGGATGTTGGCGCGCAGCTCGGGCGTGATCTCGGCCAGCACCGCGCAGGCGATGTCGAGCGCGCGCGGATTGCCGGTCATGGTGTTGCCGTAGATGCCCTTCTTGTAAAGGCCCGCGGCGCGTTCGTTGACGGCCAGCACCGACAGCGGGAACTGCCCGCCGTTGAGCGCCTTGGAATAGGTTTCCATGTCGGGCGCCGGCTGCCCTTCGAAGCCGGGGTAGTCCACGATCGACAACACGCCCTGCGCGCGCAGCCCGGCCTGGATGGAATCGACCAGCAGCAGCGAGCCGTGCGCCTGCGTCAATTCGCGGGCGGCGGCGTAGAACTCGGGGCTGACGGCCCGGCCCGGATCGCCTTCGCCCATCACGGGTTCGAGGAACATCGCCTCGAAGAACCAGCCGTTCTTTTCGGCTTCATCGAACGCATGGCGCAGCGCGGCCACGTCGTACGGCTCGACCACGATCACCGAATGTTCGTCGCGGAAGCTGGCGAGGTTGTTGACGTATGCCTTGCGCGAGGAATCCGAATATAGCGCCGGGCGTTCGGTACGGCCGTGGAAGGCGCCCTTCACGACGAGGCGTTTGATCGTGCGGCCGGCGTACTTCGCACCCGGATCGGTCATCAGCTTGGCGTTGACGTCGGCGATGCGTGCGGCCAGAGTCACCGATTCCGACCCCGAGTTGAGGCACATGAACTTCGCGAACGGGTGTTTGCCCGCGTGATGGCCGATTTCGCGGCGCAGCGCTTCGGTGAAGGCGTGCTGCGCCAGCGACGGCGTCATCACGTTGGCCATCGCCTGCGGCCTGGCCAGCGCCTTCATCACCGCCGGCGGGTTGTGGCCGAAACCGAGCATGCCGTAGCCGCCGCAGTCGTACAGCACCGCGCCTTTGAGGGTGACGATCCACGCGCCGCGCGCGGCCAGCGGAATAAACGGGCACACCGCGTCATCGGGATAGAAGTTGACGAAGCCTGACTGCACCGCGTGCAGTTGCTTGTCCTCGTCCATGCCCAGCACTTCCGGGTGCGCCGCCTTCAGTTGCGCAAAGGAGGCATGCGCATCCGCGATCGCACCCGCGAGATCGGCATCCTGCCCGGCGAAGCGCTCGATGGCGGCATCGTCCAGTCCGTGGGTGCGGACCTTGCCGCCGTGGTCGCGCATTTCGCGCAGCATGTCGATGGATTTCATGGGAGCCTCCGGCGCGGCGACGCCCGCATGGGATCGCCCGTAAGTGATTAACGCGGAAAAGAAAACGTCTTGGGATTCTAGCAGGCGACCCGGCGCGGCGTAACCCCGCGGGGCGCGGCATGACGGCTGTCAGATTCGATCGGTGACGCCCCGCAGCTGATGGCTGGCAACGGTTGCGGCATGCTGGCGACCGGATGGGGCGTCATCGGAGGCCGGCATGCCGGCGTTGATCGCACACTCGCATTTTCATCTGGTCGTGTTCTACGCCGCGCTGTTCGTGTGTTTCGCGCCGGAGTGGGTCGGCACATTCTTTCAGCGGGTCGAAAAGGGCGCCCACGTGCGCGACCGCGGTTCGCACGCATGGATTTTCATCGCGGTGGGCATGGGTGTCGCGGCGGGGATTTTCCTTGTCAACGCCAATTTTCCCGGCACGACGCTGGTGCGCGGCCAGCGCCTGCAATTCTGGACAGGCATCGCGGTGATGGCGGTTGGCCTTGCGTTCCGATGGTACGCGATCAAGAGCCTCGGCCGGTTTTTCACCCGCACGGTGGCGACGCGCGCGGGGCAATACGTGGTGGACACGGGGCCCTACCGGCTGATTCGGCATCCTTCCTACGCCGGCGGGCTGATGATGTTTCTAGGCATGGGGATCGCGATGACCAACTGGGCCGCGCTGCTCGCAATCATGGCGGGCGCGGGGATCGGTTACGCCTACCGCGTGCACGTCGAGGAGCGGGCGCTGTGCGAGGACCTCGGGCAGTCGTATCGCGATTACATGCTGCGCACCAAGCGGTTCGTGCCGTACGTCTGGTGAGCGGCGCGCAATCACCCCGGTAAGGTTGGCGTACCATGGATTCAAGACTGATCGATCCGCCGCCCTTCGAAGTTTCGAGACGCACGATGTTCCGTCGTTTTTTTACGCCCGCTCCAGATTCGCTGATCCTGATGTCGTCCAGGCGCGGCAAGGGCCGCTGGGTGATGCTGTGGAATCTGGTCTGGGTTACATGGATGTTCGGCGATGTGGTAGCGGGGATGCCGTTGCCGAAGTACTGGTGGCCGGCGACCCTCGCAGCGCTGATAGTGTTCCTGCTGCTCTATGCGTGCATCAACGTTCGGCCAATACGTGAGGTTTCAAGGTATGCGCTGGCGACGGTCGCGCTGGCCTGCCTGATCATGCCGGTCAGCCGTTACGCTTCCGGCACATGTCTCATTTACGCTTGCGCGTATCTGTCCCTGCAACCGACAGCGCGCAAGGTGCTTGCCCGTGTCGTCCCCGTGATGGTTGTTTGGGCATTCGAGACGCGAGTGTTGCAATGGCCGTGGCAAGCCGGGATCTGGGTGCTGCTGGTCAGCTTTGCGATATCGATCGGTCAGTATTCCATGTGGCTGGGCTTGCGCAAGAACGCCGAGTTGCGCCTGTCGCACGACGAAGTCCGCCGGCTTGCGGCCAGCGCCGAGCGCGAGCGCATCGGGCGCGACCTGCATGATTTGCTCGGGCACACCTTGTCGATGGTGGCGTTGAAGTCGGAACTGGCCGGGCGTCTGATCGACCGCGATCCGCGCGCCGCCCGGCGCGAAATCGGTGACGTGGAGCGCGTGGCGCGCGAGGCGCTGTCGCAGGTGCGCAGCGCGGTCAGCGGCATCCGCGCTGCGGCGATGGCGGCGGAACTCGCTTCCGCGCGCCTGCTGCTGGAAGCCGCGGGCGTGCAGATGGAGTACTGGCACGACCCCAAGGAGCTGCCGGTTGAGGTCGAGACCTGCCTGGCGATGGTGTTGCGGGAGGCCGTCACCAACATCCAGCGGCACGCGCACGCCAACCGCGTCGAGGTCACCGTGATCACCGGCGTCGAGCGCGTGGTGATGCGCGTGCGCGACGATGGCCGCGGCGGCGTCAACGAACGCGGCAACGGACTTACCGGCATGCGCGAACGCATCGAGGCACGCGGCGGCACGCTTCAGATCGACTCGCCGCGCGGCCACGGCACCAGCGTCGAAGTGGCGTTGCCGCTGCCGGCGAGCGCGCTCGGGAGCCAGCCGCCGGCGTTGAAATCCGCCGCGGCCACGGTGGTGCCGCTGGTACAGCGCGCTGGCGGCCACGCATGATTCGCGTCATGCTTGCGGAAGACCAGGCGATGGTGCGCGGCGCGCTGGCCGCGCTGCTGGCACTGGAACCCGATATCGAGGTGCTGGGTTCGGCCGCCGACGGCGAGTCCGCGTGGCGCGAAATGCAACGCCTCAAGCCCGACATCCTGATTTCCGACATCGAGATGCCGGGCCTCACCGGCCTCGAACTCGCGCAGCGCATCCAGCGCCACGAGCTGCCGATCAAGGTCGTGATCGTCACCACGTTCGCGCGTTCGGGCTACCTGCGCCGCGCGCTGGACGCGGGCGTGTCGGGGTACCTGCTGAAGGATGCGCCCGCGGAAAAGCTCGCGGACTCCTTGCGGTTCGTGCATCGCGGCGGCCGCGCGATCGATCCGGAACTGGCGCTGGAGGCCTGGACGGAAGCCGACCCGTTGAACGACCGCGAGCGCCAGGTCTTGCGTTTGGCCGGCGAGGGACAGAGCGCCGGCGACATCGCGGGCAAGCTCAATCTGTCGCACGGCACCGTGCGCAATTACCTGTCCGAGGCGATCGGCAAGCTCGGCGTCGCCAATCGGATCGAGGCGTATCGGCTTGCCAGGCAAAAAGGCTGGCTGTAGCAGCGCCGGAAGGCGCGAATGGGCACCGCGATACCACGTCGGACCTGCCGGTCCTCCTACAATGTGCACGTGCCGGCCGCGCAGCGCGATCCCTTGAAGAAATCCGATTTCCACTACGACCTGCCGGTCGAGCTGATCGCGCAGCAGCCGTTGCCCGAGCGGAGCGCCAGCCGCCTGCTGGTGGCGGATGCCCCGCGGCAGTCGCTGGCCGATTGCGCCTTCCATGATTTGCCGGGCCTGCTGCGCGCGGGCGACCTGCTGGTGTTCAACGACACCCGCGTGCTGCCGGCGCGCCTGTTCGGCCGCAAGCCCAGCGGAGGCGCGGTCGAGATCATGCTCGAGCGCATCACCGGCACGCACACCGCGACCGCAATGCTGGGGGTGAGCAAGAAGCCCCGCGAGGGCAGCCCGATCGAACTCGACGACGGCACACCGGTGCGGGTGCTGGGCCGCGACGGGCAGTTCTTCGAACTCAGGTTCGAATGTGTCGAGCCGCTGGAAAAACTGCTGTTGCGGATCGGCCACATGCCGCTGCCGCCGTACATCGCGCGGCCCGACGATGCGCGCGACGGCGAGCGATATCAGACCGTGTATGCGCGCCAGCCCGGAGCGGTCGCGGCGCCGACCGCCGGCCTGCATTTCGATGCGCCGTTGCTGGATGCGCTGCGCGCGCGCGGCATCGACTTCGGCTACATCACGCTGCACGTGGGCGCCGGCACCTTCCAGCCGGTGCGCGCGGAAAAGATCGAAGACCACGAGATGCACCGCGAGTGGTTGAATGTCGGCGCGGAACTGGTCGAGAAGATCCGTCGCACACGGGCGCGCGGCGGCCGCGTGATCGCGGTCGGCACCACGGTGGTGCGCGCGCTCGAAGCCGCGCGCGGCGAGCACGGCGGGGTGGAACCGTTCGCGGGTGAGACGCAAATCTTCATCTTCCCCGGCTACCGCATCACCAGCGTCGATGGGCTGGTCACCAATTTCCACTTGCCTGAATCGACCTTGTTGATGCTGGTGTCCGCGTTCGCCGGGCGCGAATTCGTGTTGTCGGCGTATCGCCACGCGGTCGCGCAGCGCTACCGGTTTTATTCGTACGGCGATGCGATGCTGGTGTGGCCTGCGACACCCTGACAAGCTGCTGTGCTTTGCAGCTTGACCACCGGCGGTGCTCGGCATGCTCATGTACTGACGTGTACACTCCGCTGCCTGCGCTCCGGCGACGGCCAACCTGCTTTCGCTCGCGACGCTTCTCGGGGCGTCGCTTGGCTGCGTAATCACCGTGACCCATCCGCGTAAGACATTGTGACTCCCTGGCGCCCAAGGGTTCAGCGAAGACATGCAATTCGAACTCCTTGCCACTGACCACGCTGCGCGTCGCGGCCGCGTTACCTTGCCGCGCGGCACGATCGATACGCCCGCGTTCATGCCGGTCGGCACCTACGGTTCGGTGAAGGCAATGCTGCCGCGTGATCTCGGCGACGTCGGCACCCAGATCATCCTCGGCAATACGTTTCATCTCTGGTTGCGGCCGGGGCTGGAGGTGATCGGCGAATTCGGCGGCCTGCACGATTTCGTCGGTTGGGACAAACCGATCCTCACCGACTCCGGAGGCTTTCAGGTGTTCTCGCTGGCCGAGCGCCGCAAGCTCACCGAGGAAGGCGTGACGTTCGCGTCGCCGGTCGATGGTTCGCGGGTGTTCCTGTCGCCCGAGAAATCCATGCGCATCCAGACGGTGCTGGATTCCGACATCGTGATGGCGTTCGACGAATGCACGCCGTACACGGTGGATGGCGAGCCGGTGGACGCGCACGTGGTGCGCGAGTCGATGGAGCTTTCATTGCGCTGGGCCGCGCGTTCGCGGCGCGCGTTCGACGAGTTCGGCAACCGCAACGCGCTGTTCGGAATCGTGCAGGGCGGCGTGCATGATGACTTGCGTACGCGTTCCGCCGAAGGCTTGCTGAAAATCGGTTTCGATGGCTACGCGCTGGGCGGGCTCGCGGTCGGCGAGCCGGAGGCCGAGCGCAACGCGACGCTGGAAACCGCCGCGCCGCGCCTGCCTTGCGACAAGCCGCGTTATCTGATGGGCGTCGGCAGGCCCGAGGACATCGTGGAAGCGGTGCGCCGCGGCATCGACATGTTCGATTGCGTGATGCCGACCCGGCATGCGCGCAACGGGTTCCTGTTCACGCGCGCAGGCACGTTGCGCATCCGCAACGCGAAATTCGCGAACGACACACGACCCATCGAGGAAGGTTGTGCGTGCTACGCCTGCGCGGGCGGATTCTCGCGTGCTTACCTGCGTCACCTCGACCGCTGCGGCGAAATACTCGGCTCGCAACTCGCGACCATCCACAACCTGCATCATTACCTGACGCTGATGCGCGAGTTGCGCGAGGCGATCGAGTCGCATGCACTGGATAGCTACGTCGCCGAGTTCTACGCGCGGCGGCATCCCCCCGCGCCGTGGACGCGACCCCCTTCCCTCGGAAGGGGGTGATGACGCTGGTGCGACGCTGCGCTGTTCTTCCACCTTCGCGTGCGAAGGGCGGAGCGACTACGGCCGACTGGATCGGCCGTGAACGGCGTCAGCCGGCCCGAAGGGCGAGCGCCATGGATGGCGCGAGTGAGCGAACGCGTGCGCAGCGCGATGGGGTGGATGGCTCTTTGGCGCATCAAACCGCTTCGATGATGCTATCCAACCCATGGGCACAAAATCGCCGCAATGCGTTCGCGGACGCCGAATCATTCTGATGAAGTCGCGCCCAGGCTGCGTGGCGCGCCAGCAATGCGGCGGCAACGCCGCGCGCGCAAGTCATGCCCAACCGCAGCGCGCCAGCCTGCAAGTCGCCGACGTCGCGTGCGTGGTCGCGCAGCCAGGTGTCGGCATGCCGGATCGCGCCGTGCACGATTTCGGCATCGTGGCCCGAAACCGTGCCGTCGGCGGTTTCCAGCCAGCCATCGACGGCGTCCACCAGGGGTTCCATGCCGTTTTTTTCCAGCGCGCGCAGGAAGTCCAGCGCCTGCACGTTGCTTGCGCCTTCCCAGATCGGGAACACCTGCGCGTCACGCAGCAGCAGGGGGATGCCGCTGTCCTCGAGATATCCGATGCCGCCGAACGCTTCGACGGTTTCCGAGGCGATGCGTACGCCGAGTTTGCAGATCCACAACTTCGCCAACGGCGTGAGCAGGCGTTGCAACGCGGCGTCACGCTCGTCGCCCGTGCCGGATTCCACGCGTCCCAGCAGCAGCGCGACCTCCATCGCCAGGTGGAACGCGGCTTCGAACTCGGCTTCCCAACCTGCCAGCGAATCGGCGAACAGCGGCTGTTCGACCAGCGGTTTGCCGAACGCCATGCGACCGTGTGCGTAATCACGCGTCAGCGCCAGGCAGCGCGCCATGGTCGAGAGCGAACCGAACGCATTCCACAGGCGCGTCACCTGCAACACCGGCGCGATCGCGCGCACGCCGTGTGCGGTGTCGCCGACCAGTTCCGCGCGGGTGTCGTGCAGATGGATTTCCGCGGTCGGCAGTTCGCGCGTGCCGAGCTTGTCCTTCAGGCGATCGAGCGTGATTCCGTTCCACGCTCCGTCGGCATTGCGGGTCTCGACGCAGAACAGAGCCAGCCCGTCGGTGCCCGCGGGATTGCCTTCGGGGCGCGCCAGCGCCAACGCGACCTCGGCGTTGATCGCGGAAGTGAACCACTTGCGTCCGTTCAATCGCCAGGTGCCGTCGGCGCCGCGTCGTGCCGTGGTTTCGCTACCGCCAACATCGGAGCCGCCCGCGTTTTCCGTCATCCATTGGCCGCTGATCCGGAAGGTCGCGGGATCGCGGCTGAGCAGGTGCGGCAGCACGCGTTCGCGCAGTGCCGTATTCGATGCGCTGCGCAGCGCGGTGGCGACGCCGTCGGTCATGGCCAACGGACAAGAATAGAACGCGCTGGCGGCGTGGTACAGGTAAACCTTGGCGAACTGTTGCACGCGCGCGAATTCGCCCAGCGAGCGATCATGGCCGTCCGCGACCAGGCCGTATTTCGACGCGATCGCGGGACCCTCGCGCCAGGTTTCGGTCAGTTCGATGCGGTCGACGCGATGGCCCCACACATCCCAGCGGGTGAGCGCGGGTTCGCTGGGCGTGCTGGTCGTTTGGCGTGCGTAGGCGCGTCGTGCGTAGTCGGCCAGCGCGATGAAATCCGATTCCGCCGCGCGTCGTCGCGCTTCGGGAAGAACGCGCGCCAGCCACGCCTGCAGCACGCGGTCGTCGCGATACGGGTCGGCAAGCTGAGGGGCGGGCTGGACGAAATTCATTCCGAAGGAAGCTTACTCTCCGCGGTACCGCGCCGCTTCGGCATGCG
>JAGWZT010000069.1 GCA_018971925.1 Lysobacteraceae bacterium
TCACCCCGGACGGTTACGTCCTGACCAACAACCACGTGATCTCGGGCGCCGACGACATCCAGGTGATGCTGCATGACGGACGCGTCGCGCACGCCAAGGTGATCGGCACCGATCCCGATACCGACCTCGCCGTGCTCAAGATCGACGCCGGCACCCTGCCCACGATCCAGGTGGATCCGGAAGCGACAAGGGTGGGTGACGTGGTGCTGGCGATCGGCAATCCGTTCGGCATCGGCCAGACCGTGACGATGGGCATCGTCAGTGCCCTGCAACGCCAATTGAGTTTGTCGCCATACGAGGATTTCATCCAGACCGATGCGGCCATCAACTCCGGCAATTCCGGCGGCGCACTGGTCAATGCCGAGGGGCAACTGGTCGGCATCAACACCGCGATGCTGGACCGCGACGTGGGCGCGCAGGGCATCGGTTTCGCGATCCCGGTGCGCACCGCCAAGCGTGTGCTGGACCAGATCGTCGAACACGGCCACGTGGTGCGCGGCTGGCTCGGTGTGGAAGTCGGCAACGTGATCGTATCGGCCGACTCGGGGCTGCCGGCGGCGGCGCGCGGTGCCACCGTGCTGGATGTCTATCCCGGCGGACCTGCGGCGCAGGCGGGGTTGTTGCCCGGCGACATCCTGTTGAAACTGGACTCGCAACCCGTCACCGACCCGTTCGATTTCCGCACGCGCGAGGCGAACATGAAACCGGGCAGCAAGGTCGAGGTGTTTGGCCTGCGCGCTGGCATGCCGTTCCACACCGAAGCGATACTGACGCAGCGCCCGAACTTCCGGCAGGCCGGCAGCGCCAGCGGCTGAGCGAGCAGGTTGGGCTGACACCAGCTCTATCGGCGGAAGCCCGACATCTTTTGGCACGATCGTGTTGAGCTTCATTGCATTCAGCCCAACCTGTAGAAGCGCAGGCGATCAGTAGCGGATCAACGCGTTCAGCGGCACGTCCGCCGGCCAGCGCGCGCGACCGTGCAGGAATGCCAGTTCCACGACCACAGCCGCACCTGCGATTCCGGCACCAAGCCGTTCGATCAATTGCCGCGCCGCGACCAGGGTGCCGCCCGTCGCCAGCACGTCGTCGATGATCAGCACGCGCGCACCGGGCGCCAGGGCATCGGCGTGCACCTCCAACCGCGCCGACCCGTACTCCAGTTCAAAATCGGCCCCCAGCGTCGTCGCCGGCAGCTTGCCGGGTTTGCGCAGCGGCACGAAACCGGTATCCAGCGCGCGCGCCAATGCGGCGCCGAAGATGAATCCGCGCGCCTCGATGGCGCAGATGGCGTCGATCCCCTGTGTCCGCCACGGCGCCGCCAATGCGTCCACGCATTCGCGGAACGCCCGCGCGTCGGCCAGCAGCGGCGTGATGTCCTTGAACACCACGCCGACCTTCGGAAAATCCGGAACGTCGCGGACATGCGCGGCAAGGCGTGCGCGCAGGGCGCCATCGATCCCGGTGCCGGTAGTGGCGGCGCTCAAACCGGCGCGGGCTTCAGGTGCAGCGGCGGTGGCGCGGTTTCGGCGCGTTCGCCGGCCACGGGCGCGCACAGCATGTCCACGATCTCGCGCACCACCGGACCCGCGTCATCGGCGTAGACCTCGGGAACGCTGACCGTCATGAAATCTCGCGCGGGCAACTGCCCCATGCCGCCGATCAGGTATTCGCCGTTGATGAAGGCAGGGATGCCGGCGTTTTCGAGCGCATCCTTCACCAGGTGCGCATCGACGATGCCTTCGGCGTGATAGACGGTTCGCATAAACTTCACGCTAATCCCTTCCAACGGTGTACGCAAGCGCTGGCACAAGAGGCGCAAGGACTGAAGTCGGCCGCTGCGCGGCCTGCGAAGGGAAAGTGGAGCCGCACCTTGCCCTTACCCCTCACCATTTGCCTTTTGCTCGCTCGCAACAGCGTTACACTTGCGAGTTGACCTGCACCGGAACCGAACATGGCGGACGAAAGCAGCCCCGTCGTCACCAACTTCATCCGCCAGATCGTGTTGGCCGACCGCGAAGCTGGTCGGCTTGGCGGCGGCCCGAAAACCCGTTTTCCGCCTGAACCCAACGGCCACCTGCACCTCGGGCACGCGAAAGCGATCTGCCTCGATTTCGGCATCGCGCGCGAGTTCGGCGGCAGCTGCAACCTGCGCCTCGACGACACCAACCCCGGCAAGGAAGACCCGGCCTTCGTCGAGGGCATCAAGGATTCGGTGCGCTGGCTGGGTTTCGAATGGAGCGAGCTGCGCCACGCCTCCGATTATTTCGAAGCGCTTTACCGCGCCGCGCTGAAACTGATCGAAGACGGCAAAGCGTACGTGGACGATCTTGATGCCGAACAGGTGCGTGCGTACCGCGGCACACTCACCGAACCCGGCCGCGATTCGCCGCACCGCGGCCGTCCGGTCGAGGAAAACCTGGATTTGTTCCGGCGCATGCGCGCGGGCGAATTCGCGGATGGTGCGCGCACGCTGCGCGCGAAGATCGACATGGCATCGGGCAACATCAACTTGCGCGATCCGGCGCTGTACCGCATCCGCAAGATCGCGCACCAGAACACCGGCGACGCCTGGCCGATCTACCCGATGTACGACTTCGCGCATTCGCTGTCCGACGCGCTGGAAGGCATCACGCATTCCTTCTGCACGCTGGAGTTCGAGGATCACCGCCCGCTGTACGACTGGTGCGTGGACAACGTCGATCTACCCCATCATCCCGAACTGTGGCAGCCGCTGGTCGACGGCGGCTTGCCAACGGCGCCGTCGAAACCGCGCCAGATCGAATTCGCGCGGGGCAATCTTTCCTACACCGTGATGAGCAAGCGCAAGCTCGCGGAACTGGTTAACGACGGTCGCGTGGATGGTTGGGACGATCCGCGCATGCCGACGCTGGCCGGCGTGCGCCGGCGCGGCTTCACCGCCGCGGCGATCCGCATGTTCTGGGAACGCGCGGGACTCTCGAAGCAGAACAGCGTGATCGACTACGGCGTGCTGGAAGGCTGCGTGCGCGAGGATCTGGACGTCCACGCACCCCGCCGGATGGCGGTGCTCGACCCATTGAAGCTCACGATCACCAACCTGCCGGACGATTACGGCGAAACGCTGGCGTTTCCCAACCATCCGAAGGACGAATCGTTCGGCACCCGCGAAGTCCCGTTCGCGCGCGACGTGCTGATCGAACGCGAAGACTTCGCGGAAGTGCCGCCGAAAGGTTACAAGCGGCTCATCCCCGGCGGTGAAGTGCGCCTGCGCGGCGTCGGCATCGTGCGTTGCGAAGAAGTGGTGAAGGATGCCTCGGGCACCATCTCCGGACTCCGCTGCACGCTGGATCCCGAATCCCGCCACGGCATGGAAGGCGCCAACCGCAAGGTCAAGGGCACCATCCATTGGGTCAGCGCACGGCATGCGATCGAGGCCGAGGTGCGCTTGTACGACCGACTGTTCGATATCGCCGATCCCGACGGCGATGCCGACGGCAAAACCTGGCTGGACCATCTGAACCCGCATTCGCGCCACAGCGCGCGCGGATATCTGGAACCGTCGTTGCGCAACGCCGCGCCCGAACAACACTTCCAGTTCGAACGCATCGGTTACTTCGTCACCGATCGCCACGACCATTCACGCGAGCGCCCGGTATTCAACCGCACGGTGACGTTGCGCGACGCGTGGTCGCAAGGCACGCGCTGAGGCGCTGCGCACGCTGTTTGCGCGGCAGGCCTGCGCCACCCGCCACACGGGCGGCTTGAAATGGGCCTGATCCCGAACACTGGCTGAAGCTCCGTCGGGATGCGGGCACGCTTCGAGAACGCACGCGTCCAGCCATTCCGCGGCTTGCGTCACCCCCGTTGCAACCAACCTGAACGCGGCCGCTATCGACCACCGGAATTTTCACATTGCGGTTAGTGGCCGGTCATTTTTCTGTTGCTACGTTCGATCGGCATCGTCATTTCCAGACGGCGCTTCCGACACAACAGGAGATCACGATGAAACATTCGCGCATTGCCCCCGTCGTCGCCGACGCCTGTGCGGCTTGAAGTCGAAGGACTGATGCCATGCCTGCCCTCGAGCCGGCCATCGAGCAATGGAAGCCCGATGTGGGTCACGACAGGATCAAGCAAGAGTGGACGGAAATATCCGACAAGCTGCGCCGCCGCTGGCGCAAGCTGACCTGGGACGACGTCCTGTTCAAGGACGGCAGCGCCGAATATCTCGCCCGCGTCCTGCAGGACCGCTACGGCATGGACCGGCGCGAGGCGTTGCTGCAGGTACATGAATTCGAGAGCCAGATGCAGGCGAGCACGTTGTAGGTTCATCGGTGCGTGGATGCTCGCAGGGATCGCGACGTTCGCGCACCGACCTCGCGAACGAAAACGCGCTGCGTTTCCAGACGGCTTCAGGGAAGGAGCCGAGTCGGCCCGGCCACTCTCCCCTCCGTGCCCGGCCGGCATCCCGCCCCGCGTCGATTTCGACAGGGCGGACCCTGCTCCGGACGAGTGAAGGAGTCGCTCGTTCGGAGGCTTTCTCAACGACGCAGCATCAGGAGAACCCCATGCTGTATTACGCCATCGTCTTTCTGATCATCGCACTCGTCGCTGGCTTCTTCGGCTTCTTCGGCATCGCTGGCCTTGCGGCCAGCATCGCGAAGATCCTGTTTGTCATTTTCATCATCCTGTTCATCGTCTCGTTGGTCTTCGGGCGCCGCCGGCCCCCCTGAGCGGATCGCGCGGCGTGACCGCGGACCATCAAGGCTCGATGCCGAAACGGTCCCGGAAAGCACGATGCCCGGCACGGGTCATCTCCAGCGCGCGACTGTCGAGATCGCGCACGATCCACTTTCGATCCAGTAGTGCCCGCAACACGCCGGCACCCAGTGCGCCGGCGAGGTGCGGCCGGCGCTCGCTCCAGTCGAGGCACCCGCATGCAAAGCGCCGGCGCGACGCACGCGCCATATCGATATCGACGCCGAGGCCCAGCAATCCTTGTGCACCGGCGCGCGTGACGTCATAGACGCCGTCGCCGCGTGACAACCAGCACAGCGCAAACAGGCGGTCGTGCAGGCGGACCGCCAGCGTGCCCGCCATGTGGTCGTAACACGTGCGCGCCACGCGCAAGCGTTCGGGCGTGTTGGGGACAAAGCGTGCGCGCGGCTCGCCCGCCACCACCGTCAAGGCTTCGAGGGCCGCGGCGACGTGGGCGTCGTGCAGGCTGTAGTAACGGTGGCGCCCCTGCGGCAAAACCCTGACCAGCCGCCGCACCGTCAACTTTGCAAGGTGCACGCTCGCGGTGGATGCGCTCACGCCCGCAACCGCGGCGAGTTCCGTACTGGTGCGCGCGTGTCCGTCGAGGAGACGGCACAGCATCCGCGCGCGCGCGGGCTCCGCGATCGCGGCCGCGACACCGGCAATGGGGGCGTCGTTGTCTTCTGCATCCATACTTTCACGATAATCAAAGCGTGACAGCCGCGCAAGCGCCATCATGCGCGCATGAAATCCCGGCCACGCCCGCCCACGACACCCGACATCGACAACCCGGACCGCCGCACGTTCCTTTTGCAAGGCGCCGTTCTGGCCGCGGGCGCCGCAACGTGGCACCCCGGTCTCCTCACCGCACCGTCCACGTCACCCGAACCCCGTCACATCAGGAGCTTCGCCATGAAGATCGTCTGCATCATCCGCTACGAAATCGACCCGTACCAGCGCGACGCGTTCAAGACCTATGCGGAAAACTGGGGCAAGGTCATCCCGCGCTGCGGCGGCCACCTGATCGGCTATTTCCTGCCGTGGCAAGGCACCAACGACATTGGCTGGGGTCTGATCGGATTCGACACCCTCGCTTCCTACGAGGCCTATCAGGCGCGCCTGCGCGAAGATGCCGATGGCAGGAAGAACTTTGCCTTCGCACAGGAGAAGCGCTTTATCCTGAGGGAAGAAAGAAATTTCATCGAAGTGGTGGAAGGCACGTTCGACATTCCTGCCGCGGCGTGAGCACCGCGCAAGGGCAAATCCGGATGAAGAAGATCGGCATCCTCGGCGGAATCGGCTGGCCATCGACGGTCGAGTATTACGCGGGCTTGTGCGGGCTCGCGGAATCGCGCAACCGCGTGCAGGATCGCGCACCGCTGCCGGAGATGGCGATCGAATCACTGGACCTCGCAAAAGCGGAAATGCTGGTCGGCAGCGACGGCGACGAGGACTCGTGGCTCGCCTTCGATGCGTATCACCGCGAGGCCCTGCAACGACTGGAGCGAAGCGGCGCCAACTTCGCGGTGATCGCCTGCAACACCGCCCACCACCGCCTGCAGCAGATCGAGCACGGTCTCGCGATCCCCATCCTCGGCATCGTGGACACCGCCGCGGATGCCTGTGCCGAACGCGGCGTGCGGGACGTGCTGATCCTCGGCACCCGCACGGTGATGGCGTCTGCCGTGTTTCGCGAGACCTTCCGGCAGCGCGGCATCGACGCACGCGCGCCCGCGGAAGAACGGCACAGGCAGATGGTGCTTGCATCCATCGATGCGCTCTCACGCGGATACGATGATGGCGCATCCAGACGCATCCGCCAGGTCATTGTTGAATCTGGCCTGCATCAGGCGGACTCCTCGGCTGCGGTTTATCTTGGATGCACCGAATTGCCGCTGGCTTTCCCGACGCACAAACACGAAAGCCTGTTCGAGGTCGGCGGGATTCGTTGCATCAATTCCACGGCCCTGCATATCCAGGCGGCGTTTCAATTTGCAATCGGGGGCTCCTAGTGATGTGCGCAATGATTCGGGCTCTGGTTCTTGCCTTGACATTACCTATGTCCGCCATGGCTACCGAGCCCCCCATGACGGGGCTGCAACGCGATGTGGTGTTCACCGACTTCCCGGCCTTTGCGCGCAACGGTGAGTTGCTGCGAAGGCTGGTCAGCCCGTTGAATGCACAGCGCGTCCTGCAACAGCTCGCGCCGACAGCGGCGCAGGCGCAACCGCTCGATCCGGCAAAACAGCGCTTCGTCCTGTACGTGCCGCCCGGACCGCCACCAACGCGTGGGTATGCATTGCTGGTATTCGTGCCGCCGTGGGACGACGCGCGCGTGCCGTCGCAGTGGATTCCGGTGCTGGACAAGTGGCATGTGATCTTTGTCAGCGCCGCGCAATCGGGCAATGGCGCCGATGTCCTGAATCGTCGTGAACCCCTGGCGCTTCTAGCGGCCTATGGAGTCACGCATCGCTATCGCGTCGATCTCGCGCATGTTTACATCGGCGGGTTCTCCGGTGGTTCACGAATTGCGTTGCGTCTCGCGCTCGGATATCCCGACGTGTTCAGGGGTGCCCTGCTGGATGCCGGCAGTGACACGATCGGCACCTCACTTGTACCGCTGCCTCCTGCCGACCTGCTCCAGCAATTTCAGCAAACGACGCGTCTGGTATTTCTAACCGGCTCGGATGACCACGGCCCGAATGGTGGCGTCAGCGCTATATTTCGTCCAGATACGCAGGAGTCGCCGATTCCAACGAATCTGTACGAAAAAGAGCGACAAGGCTTCGGGTTGACGACGATAATGGGTGAGAACGGAATGAACAAATTCGAGAACCCGACCTTGCCAAGCCAACACTCGCTGCACCAATGGTGCATGCAGAATTTCGACATCGATATCCTGCGCGGTGTAGGCCATACACTGATGGATTCTTCCGCACTGGATTTTGCATTGCACCGCTTGGCTGAACCTGTCCAGCAGCTTGATGCCGATAAACTCTCTGCATGTCGCGCAAAAATCAACGATCAATTGAAAGCACAACTGCAACGAGTTCAATCATTGCTTGACGACGGGAAACTCAGCAACGCGAGAATGCTGATTGAAAAAGTCGACGCGCAATACGGCGGACTTGCCGCGCCGCGCAGCGTCGAGCTGATGCGCGCCATCGACGCAGGCGACACTCCGGCTCGCTGACGCCACACCTTCAGGTTCGACGTGGTAGCGTTCGAGGCATGGGCAAACGCAACCAGACGGAGCGTTCCATCCCGACACTTCCGGCATGGGTCGCCAACGTGGTCGATTTCGCGCACACGTTTCCGGATTCCGACGCGCGGATCGCGCTGGCGATCGATTTGGCGCGACACAACGTCGAGCACGCCACGGGTGGACCGTTCGGCGCGGCGGTATTCGACGAGGACGGCCGGGTGGTCGCGGCCGGCGTGAACCGCGTGGAGCCGCTGCAGGTGTCGCTGGCGCACGCGGAAATCGTGGCGCTCGTGTGTGCACAACGAAGACTCGGACGGGCGCGCCTCAACGACGAC
>JAGWZT010000070.1 GCA_018971925.1 Lysobacteraceae bacterium
TCAACACATGCAGCGCCTCGGACAGAGCATAATCCTTCACCGCGAGGTCGCCCGCGTCCGCATCGTGTCTGGCGACCTGCTCACCGGCGAGGTGGTTGGGCAGATCGCCCTCGTGCTCGTCGCCGTCGAGTGACGGATTGCGATCCACGGCGACGGAGACGTTGCCCAGCACGATGTCCGGTTTGATGCCGGCGACCTGGATCGAGGTGCCGTCGGGCGTGTAATAGCGCGCGGTGGTCAGCTTGACCGCATCCCCGTTGCCGAGCGGCAGGACGGTCTGCACCGAACCCTTGCCGAAGGTGCGCCGGCCCATCACCAGCGCACGATGGTTGTCCTTGAGCGCGCCGGTCACGATTTCCGCCGCCGAGGCCGTGCCGTTGTCGACCAGCACCACCATCGGCGCGCCGTTCAGCAAATCGCCCGGCGTTGCGCTGAATTTGAGGTTGGATTGCGCCAGGCGGCCGCGGGTGCTGACGATCAATCCCGAGTCCAGGAAATCATCGGACACGCCGACCGCGCTGGTGAGCAATCCACCCGGGTTGGAACGCAGGTCCAGCACCGCGCCGCGCAACGGCCCGTATTGCTTCTGCAGCTTGCCAAGGGCACGGGTCAATTCGTCGGCGGTGTCTTCCTGGAATTCGCTGATGCGGATGTACGCGTAGCCCGGCTCCAGCATGTGCGTGGTCACGCTGGTGACGCGGATGCGTTCGCGCACCAGCGCTATCGCGACGGGCTTGTCGCCGTCGGGGTGCAGGATGCTCAGCGTGATCTTCGAGCCGATCGGCCCGCGCAGTTTCCTGATCGATGCGTCGATCGCATCGGGTTGCACCGGCACGCCGTCGATCGCCACGATCACGTCGCCCGCCAGCACACCGGCGCGTTTGGCGGGGCCGCCGTCGATCGGCGCGATGATCACCAGCTGGCGGTTGGTTTGCGCCACCTCGATCCCGAGGCCGGCGTAGGTGCCGGATGTGTCTTCGCTGAGGTCCTTGAGCTCGTGCTTGTCGAGGAATTCGCTGTGGGGATCGAGCCCCGACAGCATGCCGCGGATCGCCGACTGCATCAGTCGCGTGTTCGCCACCGGCTCGACGTAGGCCTGCTTGATCATTTCGAACGCGCGCGTGAAGGACTGGATTTCCTCAAAGCTTGGCACGTCGCTCGCGGCAGCACTTGACGCAGGTGCGGGCGCCGAACTGCCGGCCGATGCCGGAATCGGTGCGGAACTTTCCGGAGGCGCGGCGAAGGCCGCACCGGAACAGGCCAACGACAGGCCGCAAGCCAGAACAAACGAATGTCGAGTCATGGGGAATACCGAAGAAGTTGCGTGAAAGATGACCGCGAACGAACGCGCGGGTTCATTGTAGGCGCGCGAGGGTCTGCCGACCGCTGCAGAAGCAACGCGGTTCACGTGGCATGGGGTTGGCAGACCCAGGTCAACGTTTTGCCGCGAACCAGCCGTGCGGATCGACCGGCTTGCCGTCGTGGCGCAGGCCGAACCAGGCGCCACCTTGTTCGGAATTGCGCGCGACCGTCGCGATCGGCTGCCCGGGACGTACCCAGTCGCCGGCGCCGACCGCCGCCGATTCGTTGCCGCCGTACAGACTCATCCAGCCGCCGCCGTGGTCGATGATCACCAGCATGCCGTAACCGCGCATGAAGTCGGCCCAGGCCACGCGGCCGTAGGCCACCGCGCGCACCGCTGCGCCGGGCTTGGCGGCGATTACCAGGCCCTGCGTGAGCACGCCGGAACCATTGCGTGCAGCGCCGGCGACCGGCCACGGCAGCTTGCCTCGCAGCTCCGCGAAAGGCGTGTTCTTGCCGAGTTGCGTGGGGATGTCGGAAAACACGTTCTGCAATTGCTTCAGCAGCTGGTTCAGCGCATCGGCATCGCGTTGCAGCGATGCAAGCCTGTCCTTCTGCTGCGCAAGCCGGGTATCTGCCTGGGCCAGCAATTTCTGCTGGGCATCGCGCGCCTGCTCCAGGTCGGCCGCCTGTGACACGCGCTGGTCACGCTGCTGCTCGAGCGCCGCGGTTTCCGTTTCTATGGAGGCTTTCACTGTGTCGAGTTGCGCGACTTCGCCGAGCAATTCGTGGATGCGCGCCACGCGGTCGTGCTGGAAGTAACGCGAAGACGCGAGTGCGCGATCGATCTTCGCGATGTCGTCATCGCCCAACAGCATGGCGAGGTCGGTGCCGCGATTGAGTGTGTATACCGCGCGCAACAAATCGGCAAGCGCCGCGCGCTGGCCCGAAAGTTTTTGTTCGAGCGCCGTGCGTTGTTGCTCCAGATCAGCGAGAGAAGCGGTCTTGGCAGCGATCGCCGCATCGCCCTCGCGCACCGCGTTGGCTGCCTGGCTGAGCTGCGTGGCCTGGGCGGCGAGTTTCGCGTTGATCGCGTCACGCTTCGCGGCCATCGCACGTTGTGCTTCCGCGATGTTCGCGATTTCGGCGCGTACCTCCGCGAGTTTGGTCCGGGTCACGGCCTCGCGCGCCGAGGTGCTGGAAGCTGGCGCCGGCGGCGCGGCGTGGGCGCCGAGGCAACCCATGGCTGCGCCCGACAACAGCGCCATCAGGCAGGTTTTGGTGAAGGAAGGGGAGGGACGCATGCGCGGGCATTATCGCCGCGATCGCCCGGCCGCTACTCCCCGGCTCAGCGTTCCACCCACACTGCAAGAAGATCGAGCGCCGCGGACAGCGAATCGGTTGCCGTGTCGAACGCCACGCCACCGCCCGCGCGCCCCGCTGCCTCGGCGGCGGCCGCCGTCGTGTGCACGTCACGCGCCCCGACCAGTGCGGCGGCACCCTTGATCCGGTGCGCCTGCCGGATCGCCTCCGGCAGGTTGGCGGCGTCCAACGCCGCCACCAACGCGGCAAGATCCTTGCGCGCGGCGGAGAGAAAATCATTGAGCAGGTTGTGCGCGAGCTTGGCGTCGTCACCCGCGATTTCCTGCAGCACCGCGGTGTCGACCGGCGACTCCGGCGCGAACAGGGCATCGTCGATGGGTTGTGCCGCGTCGTCCGCAGGCTCGCCGCCGGCCGGAAATTCGGCGTGCGGCAGCCAGCGCCGCAATGCCGCAGAGAGCTGCGCGATCCTGAGCGGCTTGCCGAGGAATCCATCCATGCCCATCGCGATGCAGTGCTCGGGCTCGCCCTTGCTGACATTGGCGGTGACCGCGATCACCGGCGTGCGCGTGCGTCGAAGGCGGCGCTCGGCCTTGCGGATCGCGGCGGTCAATTGATAGCCATCCAATTTGGGCATGTGGATGTCGGTCAGCACCAGAGCGTAGGCGCCGGTTTCCCAGCGGCGAAGGCCTTCCTCGCCGTCGACGGCGGTTTCGCAGGCGAAGCCCGCGCGCGCGAGCTGGCGCGTCAATACTTCGCGATTGGTCGCGTGGTCATCGACGACGAGCACGAGGCTGTTCTCGCGTTGCGCTTCCTCGATGCCGGGCAGCGGGCGGGTCGGGAAATCTTCTTCCGCGGTGACGGCACGCTCGGGTTCCACTTTCGACGCGTCGCCGCGTGCCAACGGCAGGATCAGGCTGAAGGTGCTGCCCGCGCCGGGTTTGCTGGCCAGCTCGATGCTGCCGCCCATCAATTCCGCGAGCTGCCGGCAGATCGCCAGCCCGAGCCCGGTGCCCCCGAAGGTGCGCGTGGTGCTGGTGTCTGCCTGCGAGAACGGCTGGAACAACGCGCTGCGTTGCTCCTCGCTGATGCCGATGCCGCTGTCGCGTACGCGCAAGGCAATGCGGTCGCGCCCGTCGGGCAATGTCCCGGCGTGTTCGGCGCGCACGGTGACGCCGCCGGTGCGGGTGAACTTGACCGCGTTGGACATGAAGTTGGAAAGAACCTGGCGTATCCGCAGCGGGTCGGCGACGTAGGCGGGCGCGAGCTGCGCGTCGATCGCGGATTCCAGCGTCAGCCCCTTGCTGGAAGCGATGCCGAGGTAGTTGCCGACGGTGTGTTCGACCAGCCGGCGCAGGTCGATGTCCACCGGCGCGAGTTCCATGCGGCCGGCTTCGATCTTGGAAAAGTCCAGGATGTCGCCGATGATCTGCAGCAGGCTTTGCGCCGAGCTTTGCACGATCGCGATGCTGCGGCGCTGTTCAGCGTCCAGCCGCGTGTGCTCCAGCAGCTCCAGCATGCCGGTGATACCGATCATGGGTGTGCGGATTTCGTGGCTCATCGCGGCCAGGAACGCACTCTTGGCCTTGGTGGCTTCGCGCGCACGCAGCTCGCTGTCGCGCAGCGCGGCGCCCTTGCGCTTGACCTCTTCGCGCATCGCCAGGAAACCTTCCACGACCTGGCGCACTTCGCCTTTCACCGGTGCTCCGGTGGGCGTGTCGTAATCGCCGGCGCGCATGCCCTTGGACAGGCGCACCAGTTGCCCGATGCCCCCGTAGATGTTGCGCAGGATCGCGCGGCCAGCCACGAAAACGATCAGCAGCGCCGCCAGCGACAGGCCGATGCGCCATGCATTCAGGCGCAGCGCATGCGTGCGGTCATCCTGCAGCTGCGTTTGTGCGTCGAGGATCTTGAGGTCCGCGAGCAGATTGAGGTCGCCCAGCAGCGGATCGACCGCGGGAAACAATTCCGCATCCGCGAAATTGCCGACGCCGGGTATGCTGCGCGCCGCCAGTTGCGCGCGCAGGCGTGCGATCGCGGCGTCGGCGGGCCGGCGTTCGCGCTGGATGCTCGCGAACACCTCGCGCTGGCGCGGCGGCATGCTTTCGGCGGCAAGTGCCGCGAACGCCTGGTCGCTGCGCTGCCGCGCCTGGTCCACCGCCGCAAGGCCCTGATCGAACATCATCAGTCCGTTGCGAACCTTGAAGGTGACGCCGATCACGGTGATGCCGTAGGCGTCGGTCAGCGTCTTGACGTTGCTCTGCCCGCCCAGCGCGTTGTCGTACAGGCGATTGAGGGTGGCTTCGTGGCCGCGCTGGTAGATCGCATCCAGCGCCAGCACCAATCCAGCGGCGAGCAGCATCACGCCGAACAGCAGCAGGAGTTGGCGGCGGACGGTCCAGAACTTGCCTGTCCAGAACCGGCGCGTCATGGCTGGCGGCGGCGCCATTTTTCGATGGCGGCGGCGAGCTGGTCGCCGGGCACCGCCATGCCGATCAGTTCGCCCTGCGCGCGTGTGCAACCGAGTTCGGCCAGCATCTGCCATTCCTCGACGCTGCGCACGCCCTCGGCCACGGTGGTCAGTCCGAGCTTGCGGCCGAGTTCGAGGCTGGCTTCGACGACCGCGCGGTTGCGCGGCTCGGTGGTCGCGCCATTGATGAAGCCCTGGTCGATCTTGAGTTCGGTGACGGGAAGTTGCGCGAGCTGCGAAAGCGAAGACCAGCCGGTGCCGAAATCGTCCACCGACAAGCCGAAACCCTTCAGGCGCAGCCGCGCGAGCACGTTCAACACCGGCGCGGCTTCGTGCATCATGGCCGACTCGGTGATCTCGAGCGTCACGTCGTGGGTGTCGATGCCGGCCGCCTGCACGATGGCCTGGTAGCGATCGGCGGCCGCGGTGTCTTCGAGGTTGTGCATCGACACGTTGACGGAAACCCCGAGGTCGAGCCCGGCTTCGCGCCAGCGCGCGCGCCAGCGGCACGCCTGCACGAGGATGCGTTCGGTCAGCGCGTCGATGAGATTGCAGCGTTCCAGCTCCGGGATGAAACGCGCGGGCGGAACCGAGTGGCCATTGAGGCTCCAGCGCGCCAGGGCCTCGACGCCGGTGACGAAGCCGCTACCGATCGCGACCTGCGGCTGGAACCATGCCTCGAAGGCATCGCTGGCCAGCGCTTCCGCCAGCAGGCCTTCGTCGATGTCCGGATGCGGGGTTTCGTCGGCCAGCAGGTCGGCGGTGAAATACAGGTCCAGCACGCTGCCGAGCTTGGCCTCGGTCAGCGGCTTTTCGACCGTGCCCAGCACGCGGATGCCGGAAGCGCGCGCCATGATGCGCACGGTGTTGAGCAGCGCGGGGTCGAGTGCGGTCAGCACCACCACCGCGTTGGCGAGCCGCTCCCGCGCGACGTGGCCGATGAACTCGATGCCGTCCATGTGTGGCAGGTCGAGGTCGACCAGCACCACGTCCACCGGCTGCTTTTGCTGGCCGAGGACGGCAAGCGCGCTGCGCCCGTCCGCTGCTTCCAGCGCGGTGCCGATGCCCATGTGCTGCAGCAGTCGCAGTGCCACCTGGCGCTGGAAATCGTGATCCTCGACCACCAGCACCGACATGTGTGCCAGCTTGGTTCTCACGCCGTCCCCCTTTTGACACGGCAGCTTCGGCTGGAGTCTAGCACTTGGCCGCGCAGCAGGACCCGATGCGATAGGCTTGCCTGAATGTGCGTGATTGCTTTTGCCTGGAACGTCCATCCGCGTTGGCGCCTGCTGTTGATCGGCAATCGCGACGAGGTGCATGCGCGGCCGTCGGCACCGCTGCAACGCTGGGCCGACGCGCCGAATCTCATCGCCGGTCGCGACCTGGAGGCGGGCGGTACCTGGATGGGCGTGCGTGACCCCGGCCGCGCATGTGTGGTGACCAACGTGCGCGATCCGCGCGCCGCACAGGATCGTGCATCGCGCGGCTGGCTTGTGACGGATTTCCTGCGAGGCGCCGATTCGGCGGCCCATCACGCCGAGGCGCTGGAGGCGATCGCCGGGCGCTACCGTCCGTTCAACCTGCTGCTGTTCGACGCCGAGGCTGCACGCTTTGTATCGAATGATCCCGACGTTCGCACGCGAACGGTCGAGGACGGCGTGCATGGCCTGTCGAATGGCGATCTGGACGTGCCTTGGCCGAAGGTGCGGCGCGCCACCGCCGCGCTGCACTGCTGGCTCGAATCGAACGCGGAAGACTTCGCGCCGCTGTTCGAGGCATTCACCGATGAAACGCCCGCTCAGGACGCGGCGTTGCCGGATACCGGCGTCGGCGTCGAACTGGAACGCAAGTTGTCGCCGGTGTTTGTGCGCGGCGAGCGATACGGCACGCGCGCGACCACGCTGATCGCGCTGGAACGTGAAGGCGGCGGCCGCATCATCGAACACCGCTTCGGGCCAGGCGGCGTAGCGCTGGGACGGACCTCGTTGCGGTTTGATGACGTGAAATAAGTCCTTCCCTCGAAGAGGGAGATGATCAGTGCGCCGCCGAGGTGGCCGCCGCGGGTTGTGCCTCTGCCGCCGTGTGGAACATCGGCGCCTCGCCCAGCAACAACGCGCGGATGCTGCGGAGCTTGGCCTTCAACACGCGTTCGTGTCCGGGCCCGATCCGGATCATCAGCTTCTGGCCCACCGACAACGATTCCCACGTCGGATCGGCGAACAGGTAGTGACCGTCCGCGGTGGCGGCCAGAGCGATCGGCGGCTGGGCGTTCGGCGCCGCCAGCATGTCGTCGATCGCCGCGATCAGCCGGTCGTTGAAATAGCCCTGCGGATAACCGAGTTCGCGGTATGCCTGCTGGAACAGCGGGTACCAATGCACGTACCACGTCACCAGCGTGCGCGCATCCACGGCCTCCGCAATTTTCATGTAGGGGTCGTAGCGCGAGAAATCCTTGCTGTCCAGCACCGGCTGGCCGCTGGAGGCGTCCACGGCGAACGTGCCCGTCGGCGTGCGCATCGGCAGGATGCTGGCGCCGATCGTGCGGCGGGGCAGGGCGTCCACGGTTGCCACGATGTGCGGAATCAACCCGCGCGAAAGCAACAAGCCGGCCAGACCATCCGCACCGGGAATGGCCGCCAGCGCAGACGCCACGGCGTCGTCACTGCTGTCCAGCGCGGGCAGCGGTGTGGTGGTCGCGGGTGCGGGACCGGTCTGCGCCTCGGAAATCGGGTGCTCGATCGGCTCCGGCGCGGTGCTGGCCTTGGCTGGTCCGGAGGGCGCGGGCCCCTGACGCGAAAAATCCACGCCCGGCACGCGGGTGAAATACCACCACGCAGCCAGCGCGACGATCACGATCACCACGATCGCGCCGATGATCCTGCCTTGTGCCGAATTGCGTCGAGTCACGTCACCCCCGAAACCGGAAACCACCAGCGTTTGATGCGTACGGGCGCCAATGGTTCCGTCAGATGGAAGGATTCACGCCGATCAAGCGCAGGTGCAGCAGGAACGCGAAGATCGCCCACGCCGCCGCGCCGATCACCACCACCAGCGCATCGCCCATGGCCGTGCCGGCAGGGTACGCGGCACCGGCGGCGCGGTCGCGCCGGCGCGATACCGCGAAATCCGCGACGGCCCACACCAAGAACGCGCCGAACAACACCACGTCGCGCTCGAA
>JAGWZT010000071.1 GCA_018971925.1 Lysobacteraceae bacterium
GCCCGTTAAAGTAGCGTCCTTGATTGATGTGGAGACCCCGACCTTGGGTCCGTTGCGTTGTGCGTGGCGTATTCCGCTGATGTTGCTGGTGGTGGTCGGTGGCTGCCTGCTGGCCATCTTCCTGCTGCCGCATGGTCCGAAGCCCGGCACCGCGGGCGCGGCGCTGTTGCGCAACTGGTCGCGCGTGTTCCTGCGCTGCTTCGGTGTGCGCGTGCGGCGCGTGGGTGAACCGCTGCACGATCCCGTGATGTTCGTGGCCAACCATGGATCGTGGATGGACATCACGGTGCTGCACGCGATCCGTCCGGCCGATTTCGTGGCCAAGGCCGAGATCGGGCATTGGCCGCTGGTCGGCTGGATGGCGCGACGAGGCGGCACGATCTTCCACCGGCGCGGCAGCACCGATTCACTGGCGCAGGTGATGGCGGTAATGAGCGACCGGCTGCGCGCGGGGCGCAGCATCGCGGCGTTTCCGGAAGGCGGCACCGCACCGGCCGGCACGCTCAAGGTTTTCCATGCACGCATCCTGCAGGCGGCGCTGGATGCCGCCGCGCCGGTGCAGCCCGTCGCACTGCGTTACCTGCGCAACGACGCGCCCGCGCCCGACATGCTGTTCACGCGCGGCGAAAGTTTCATGCACAACGTGGGCCGCGTGCTGGCCACACGCACGCTGACCGCCGAAGTGCACTTCCTGCAACCCGTGGTGTTCGATGCGCAAGGCGGCCGCCGCCGCATGGCGGAAACCGCGCGTGCCGAAATCGCGCAGGTGCTGGGTATTCCCGCATGACGCCCACCGCGGACGATGATTTCCGGCCGTCGTGGTGGTTGCGCAGCCCGCACGTGCAATCGATGCTGGCGTCGAGTTCGCTGCGCCGCGCATTGCGCGGGCGGCGCGCGCGGCGGCTGGAGCGCGATGCGGAATGGGTGACGCTGGATTGCGGCGACGGGGTGCGCCTGACCGGATGCCACACCGCGCAGGATGTTGCTGCGCGGCCGCGCGGACTCGCAGTGCTGTTCCACGGCTGGGAAGGCAGCACGCGTTCCACCTACGTGTTGCAGAACGGCGCGCGCCTGCTGGAAGAAGGCTGGGACGTGTTCCGCCTCAACTTCCGTGACCACGGCGACACGCACGCGCTCAACCCCGGCATCTTCCATTCCTGCCGCCTCGACGAAGTGGTCGGCGCGCTGCGCGCGGTGCAGCGCCTGTATCCCGTGCGGCCGATGGTGCTGATCGGCTTTTCGCTGGGCGGCAACTTCGCGTTGCGTGCGGCGCTGCGCGCGCCGGACGCCGGCATCGATCTCGCGCGCGTGATCGCGGTGTGCCCGGTGATCGATCCGCACGCGGGTTTGTTCCAGCTCGAACACGCGCCGCGCGTGTACCACGACTACTTCATGTGGAAGTGGCGGCGTTCGCTGAAAGCGAAGCAGCGCATGTTCGCCGGCGCCGAACTGTTCACGCGCCACGACCTGCGCGGCACGCTGCGCACGCTCACCGAGGCGCTGGTGTTGAAGCACACCGACTTCGGCAGCCTCGACAATTATCTGGATGGCTATTCCGTGGCGGGCGACCACCTGGCTGGCCTGCGTGTGCCGGCCTCGATCCTCGCGACCTGCGACGATCCGGTGTGTCCCGCGTCGGATCTGGCGACCATGACCCTGCCGCCATGCGTCGAGGTCACCGTCACCGCGCGCGGCGGGCATTGCGGCTTCATCCGCGACCGCCACCTCGGCAGTTGGGCCGAGGATTACATGGCCAAAAGGTTGGCACGCTTGTGCGATCGTCCTTGATCGCTGCTTCGCCAAGTTGAGCTGTTTGCCGAACCGTCGCGCGACCAGGCAGACCACCACGGCCTTCCATGGCCTGGCTTCTCGCCAACAGCTGCTTCGAATCCAACATGGAGGGTGCGGCAGGCATAATGCGCGCTCGTTCCGGAAAGCCCCATGCTCGAAGACTTGATCCAGTTGCACCAGGCCGGACGCCTTGACGAAGCCGAAAACGGTTATCGCCAATTGCTGGCCGAGAATCCTGAAAACGCCGAGGCGTTGCATTTGCTGGGCATCCTGCGCGCGCAGCGTGGTGATTTGCCGGAAGCTTATGAACTGGTCCGGCGTGCGGGCGAGCTCGCGCCCGACAATGCCGCCTGCCAGCACACCCTGGGCGAGATGTATCTGAGTGAAGGCCGGCTGGACGAAGCGCAGCAGGCTTACGACCAGGCGCGCCAGCTGAATCCCAATCTCGCGTCCGCGCATGCAGGCCTGGGCCAGGTTGCGATGTTGCGGGGAGATGTGGACGCGGCCGAGGGTCACTTTCGGGTTGCGCTGCGCGCGGACGAAAACGACGTGCAGGCACTGACCGGTCTCGGCAACGTCGCCCAGGCGCGTGGCGATTCGGCACGCGCGCTGCAGTTGTTGACGCAGGCCGCCGGACTTGCGCCGGGCGATGCGTTGATCCAGACCAGCTACGCACGCGCCATGCTGGATGAAGGGATGCTGGATTTTGCCGGGCGCGCGCTCGACAACGCGCTGGCGGCCAAACCCGATTATCCACTGGCGCAGGCGCTGCGCGGCGACCTGCACGTGCGCAAGGAGGATTTCGCGGCAGCGCAACCGGTATTCGAATCCCTGCTTGCGCGCGGCGAGCAGATTGCCGCGGCGCGGACGGGTCTCGGCGACATCGCGCGTGCGCAGGGGCGCCATGACGAAGCGGTCGCGCAATATGACGAAGCGCTGGGCGTGCAGCCCGATCTGCACCATGTCGCGGTCCGGCGCGCGGATTCGCTGGCCCGCAGCGGGCGTGTCGCGCAGGCGATCGACGACCTGCGTTGGTACGTCGCCAGCCACCCCGACAGCGTCAAGGCGCACATCGGGCTGGCGCAACTGTTGACCCAGACCGCGCGTTACGACGAGGCGATCGAGGTGTGGAGCGCGGCCGAAACCCGCTGGCCCGGCGACATCAACGTGAAAGCACAGCACGCGCTCACGCTGGATCGTGCCGGCCGCAGTGACGAAGCCCTTGCCAAGGCCGAGGCCGCGGCATCCTCGCCGCGACCGGCCATCGCGATACTGCGTGCGCGCGGCGCGCTGCTGTCGGGCGATCCCGCCGCCGCCGTGCAACGCCTGTTGCGCATGGACGAATCACGCTTCGAGGCCAAATCACCGCGCCTGGCGCGGCGGCGTCAGCGCATGCTCGGATTGGCGTATGACGGCCTCGAACAGTGGCAAGCCGCGCTCGATGCCTTCATGCAGGCGCAACGCATGGTGCCGCCACGGTTGCCTGACCTGCCTTCGCTCGACGAGGGCACCGAAGCTGCGTTGTACCAGCTCGCCGACGAACCACGCCTTGCCGAAACACGCGGCCTGGCGCCGATCCTGCTGTGCGGCCTGCCGGGTTCCGGCGTGGCCCAGGTCGCGGCATTGCTGGCCGACCAGCCTGGCTGGTTCGTGCGGCGCGAGCGTTTCGAGGCGGTCCCGGATTTCATCAGCGCGCCATTCGATTCGCGGCTCGAGCATCCCCTCGACCAGGCGGCGTTGGCGGTGCTGGCCCGCCGCTACCGGCGCCCGCTCGAACGCGCGCAGGTGCCGGAGACGACGCAAGTCGTCGACTGGTTGCCGGTGCTGGACGCGCGCGTCGTCCCGGCCGTCAGGCGCGCCCTGCCGGGGGTGCGGTTGGTGATCGTCGCGCGCGAGCCGCAGGACATGCTGGTGGATTGGCTGGCGTTCGGCTGGTCGCAGGATTATTCGATGCCCGACCCGTTGACCGGCGCGCGCTGGATGCGACTGGCCGCCGCGCACCTGGACCTGGCCGCGCAGATGCTGCCCGTATTCCGCGCCGATCCCGACGCGCTGCTGGCCACCGGCGGCGGCAGCGCGCGCCGGCAGCTCGGCGAGAGCCTCGGTCTTGGCGAAATGGCCTGGGGTCCGCTCGCGCGGGGTGCACGCCGCGGCCGCGGCGGGTTGCCGGTGTGTTTCACCGCCGGCCATGCGGCGCATTACCGCGAAGTGTTGTCGGAAGCCTTCGCGGCGCTGGAAGGCTAGGGTCTGCCAACGCCAGACCGCGCGGCCAGGTGGCACGGCGTCAACAGACCCTGGGCGCAGGACATTCGCCTCGTGTTTGTTTTTGCGATCGTCCCTGATCGCGGCGTTGCTCGGCACGCGCACTCTGGAACGGGTTTGGCGCCTCGGGGCACCAGAACGGCCATCCGTGGCCTGACTTTCCACAACAGCCGTTTCATCCAGGCATTCTCGTTCTAATAACACCCTGGCCGATACGCTTGATCATTCATGCCACGGGGAATGGTCACCATGCCGGGATTGCCGCATTTTGCCATTGTCCTTGCCACCGTCGCATTGGCTGGTGTCGCACCCGTGGTCCACGCGGCGGCGCCGCTGCAAAGCCTGAAGGTGCCGCCCGGTTTCCACGTTTCGATCTACAGCGATGCGGTGCCGAACGCGCGCGAGATTACCTTGGGCGCGCACGACACCGTGTTCGTGGGTTCGATGAGCGAGGGCAAGGTGTACGCGCTGACCGGCATGGACCAGAACGGCCGCGCCGAGCATGTGTACGTGATCGCGAAGGATCTTGAAATGCCGGTCGGCGTCGCCTTCCGTGATGGCGCGCTGTACGTGTCGGCGGTCAGCAGGATCCTGAAGTATCCCGACATCGAACAGCACCTGGCCGATCCGCCGCAACCCGTCGTGGTCACCGACAAGCTGCCCACCAAGACCCACCACGGCTGGAAGTTCATTGCCTTCGGTCCGGACGGCAAGTTGTACGTGCCGATCGGCGCACCCTGCAACATCTGCGATCCGGGCCCCGATTTCGCGAAGATCATCCGCATGGATCCGGATGGCAGCGATTGGCAAACCGTCGCCACCGGCATCCGCAATTCGGTCGGCTTCGACTGGCAGCCCGGCACGCACGCCTTCTGGTTCACCAACAACGGCCGCGACCTGTTGGGCGACGACGTGCCCGACGACACCTTGAACCGCGTCGACAAGCAGGGCGAGAACTTCGGGTATCCCTACTGCCACGCGGGCAACGTGCCCGATCCCGAATTCGGCAAGGGCCACGCGTGCAGCGAATTCGCACAACCCGCCCTGCGCCTCGGGGCGCACGTGGCCTCGCTGGGCATGCGCTTCTACGTCGGGCGAATGTTTCCCGCCGCGTACCACGACGCGATCTTCATCGCCGAACATGGCTCGTGGAATCGTTCACGCAAGTCGGGCTACCGTGTCGTGGTGGCGCACGTGGGCAAGGATGGCAAGGTCACCGGATCGCAGCCGTTCCTCACGGGTTTCCTGGACGGCCAGAAAACCCTGGGCCGTCCGGTCGACGTGCAACCGCTGCGCGACGGTAGCCTGCTGGTTTCCGATGATTACAACGGGGTGATTTACCGCATCACCTACGATGCAAAGAAGTAGGAGCGCCGGAAGGCGCGACCCGATCGGGCCTTCCGGCCCTCCTACATGTTGAATACGGAGTCCCGGCATGCAGATGCGCAGTGACAGTTTCCGGAACAACGCCCCGATCCCGGCCGAATTCGCGTTCGGCAAGCCCGGCGACCATGGCGAGGCATGCGTGCTCTCGGCCAATCGCAATCCGCACCTTGCATGGAGCGAGGCGCCCGCGGGCACCAGGTCGTTCGCGCTGGTCTGCATCGACGGCGACGTGCCCAGCCGGGGCGATGACGTCAACCAGCAGGGCCGCACGGTGCCGGCCGACCTGCCGCGCGTCGATTTCGCGCACTGGCTGATGATCGACATTCCGCCGACCTGCGACGCGATCGCCCAAGGCGCGTGCAGCGACGGCGTCACGCCGCACGGCAAGCGCAATCCGGGCGGACCCGCCGGTTCTCGCCAGGGCCGCAACGACTACACCGGCTGGTTCGCGTCCGATCCGGACATGGCCGGCGATTACCTGGGCTACGACGGCCCGTGTCCGCCGTGGAACGATGCGCTGCTGCACCACTACAGCTTTCGCGTTTACGCGCTGGATGTCGCGCGGCTCGACCTGCCACGGCCGTTCGGCTGGGGGGAACTGCAGGCCGCGCTGCGCGGTCATGTATTGGGTCAGGCGGAAATCACCGCCACGTACAGTTTGAACCCCGCCGTGAAATGAACGCGGCGCCACCAGGAGAAACAAGATGAGCCCGGACATCAGCAACGAACAGACACGCAACGCAGGCACGCACGAGCGCATCGAGCGCACCGCCACGCGCTTCAAGGAAGGCACTTCCAACGCGGTCAGCGGTGCCAAGGAAAAATTCGAAGCCGCCGCCGATCACGTGGAATCGGGCCTGCATCGCGCCACCGATGCCAGCGCGCGCGGCGCCGAACGCGCGGCCGAGAAGGCCGGCGAATGGCGCGACCGCGGTGCCGAGCTCGCATCCAGCGCCCGCGAACGCGCGGACGACGCCATGGACAACGTGCGCGACTTCGTGCGCGAAAAGCCCGTGCAATCGGTGGCGATCGCGCTGGCGGCCGGCTGGCTGCTGGGCCGCCTGCTCGGCCCGCGCCGCTGAGCGCGTGAACCGGCGAAGTCAGGAAGACCTTCGTGGGCATCGACACGGAAGAAGGCGCCGGGAAAACGCCGGCGCACGGCGAGGGCGCTGAGGCCGGACCCGCGGCCGGCGCGGTTTTTACCGCCGGCGCGGATCTGATCCAGGCGCTGCGGCGTGTCGCGACGGCGTTGGCGGCTTTGCTCGCCAGCGAGCTGCGCGTGCTGCGCGCCAGCGTCGCGGTGGTGTTCCTGGGCAGTGTCGCGCTGGTGGCGTTTTCGGTGTCGCTCTGGGCGTGCGCGGTGGCGCTGATCGGCTGGGCGTTCGTGAAAGCCACGGGTTCCGTCGGCATCTCGTTGGGATTGCTGGTGGTGATGCACCTGATCCTGGTGGTGGTGATCTGGCTGGCCATCAAGCGCGCGATCCACCACGCCAGTTTTCCGGCGACGCGCACTGAGTTGCGCGCGTTGGGCAACGAGTTGCGCGGGCACGTCGAGCGTTTCCAGCACGCTTCCGCGCCACTGGACCGGGAGAAGACGCCATGAGTTACCTGCGCACCTTGACGGAACGCAAGCGCGCCCTCGCCGCGAGCCGGATTGCGCGCGGCGATTTGCGCAGCGCGGTCGACGGGGTGATCGGCGCCTACCAGGCGCATCCCGTCCCGGCCCTGGCCGGCGCCGCGGGCATCGGTTTCGTGCTGGCGCAACTGCGCGTCGGCAGCGGGCTCATCCGCACCGGAATGCGCATCGCCAGTGGCCCCGCGTGGCAACTGATCAGGCAATACCTGATTGTCTGAAGTGGCTTGCGGACCGGAAAAGCCCGCCCCATGATCGGGACCAGGAACTTGTCCGTAAATAACGAAACCGTTCGTGTTGAGCCCTTCGACTGCGCTCAGGACAGGCTCCGCGAAGCGCAGCTTCGCGGAGTCGAAACACCGGAAATTCCGCATCGTATGGCACTTCGACTTTGCGCCTCCGGCGCCACGCTCAGTGCGAACGGCTGTGCGGACAAGCTCTAAAATGCCGGCATTGCCGACCGTGCAGGGGTGAACGCGAACATGCCGCCACCGTTGTCGCCTCCGTCCTCCCGGATCGAGGTTCGCAAAACGGGCGCCAAGTCGCCGCGTCCGTCCGGCGGCAAGAAGCGTCCGACATCTTCGGAACGCCGCCGCGACCGGCGCCTGCGCGCGCTGCGTCTGCCGCTGACCGTACTGATGCTGCTGGCGATCGCGGCGACGCTGATCCTGGCCAGCCCGTTGCTCATTCCCTTGTTGCTGGCCGCATTCATCGCCCTGGGCCTGAACCCGATCGTCGCCGGACTCGCGCGCGTGCACGTGCCGCGCATGCTCGGCAGCCTGCTGCTCATGCTGGTGCTGGGCGCGGGTGTCGGTGCCGCCGTGAACGCCTTGAGCACACCCGCCACCGACTGGATCCGGCAGGCGCCGACACTGATGCGCGACGTCGGTTACAAGTTACACCGCATGGCCAGGCCGCTGACCGAAGTCAGCCATGCCGCGTCGCGCTCGCTCGCGGGCATGGGTGTGCAGACTGCGCCGTCCGTGCCACCGGCGCGGGCGCCGGCGTTCTCCTTCGGCAGCGTGTTGCAGGTTGCGCCCCGCGCCCTGGCCGACACCCTCACCGTCGCGTTGCTGGTGTTCTTCTTCCTGACCTATGGCGACGAAATGCGCGCGCGGCTGGTGACCGCATCGCCGCGCTTCCGCTACCGGCGCATCGCCGCGCGGCTGGTGCGCGGCA
>JAGWZT010000072.1 GCA_018971925.1 Lysobacteraceae bacterium
TTGCTTGGCCAGCGCCTGCAGCTCGGACTCGAACTGCGGACGTTGCGCATCCGCAACAGGCGGCGGGTTGTCGATTTTCGCAGCCAGAGCCTGCCAGCCGCCCTTCGCGGCAAGGCGCCGCGCTGCATCGAGCATGTCCTTGCGGTAATCCAGCGCCTGCGCCGCGGTGTAAAGCTCCAGTGCCAGCACGTCGGACAGGTCATGCGTCATGTCCAGCACGTGGCGCGCCTCGTTGGCGCCCATCGAGACGTGGTCCTCGGCGTTGGCACTGGTCGGGATGGAGTACACGCTGGCCGGATGCGCGCGCGTGGCCAGGTCGTTCACCAGCGCCGCCGCCGTGTATTGCACGATCATGAAGCCCGAATCGGTGCCGTCTTCGTTGCCCGTGAGGAACGCCGGCAGGCCATCGTTGTTGGCGGGATCGACCAGTTTGTTGAGGCGGCGCTCGGATATCGACGCCAGCACCGGGATCGCGGCCTTCACGTAGCTCATCACCAGCGCCAGCGGCATGCCATGGAAGTGGCCGGCCGAGATCACCTGCTGCTCGATGTATTCCGCGTCCGCCGCGTCGGGGAAGATCAGCGGGTTGTCGGTGACCGCGTTCAGTTCGATGTCGATCACCCGGCATGCCTGCGCCCAGGCATCGCGCACCGCGCCGTGCACCTGCGGCATGCAACGCAGGCAGTAGGCATCTTGCGGCTGGTGCTTCTTGCCACCCTTGAACGGCAGGAAGCGCCGGTAGAAGGCTTCGCGTCCGTGGCGCCGGTCGGCGGGTACCCACTCCCAGCGAATGTCGAACGACAGCGCCTGGTCTTCCGGCGTCGTCCATGCCTGCGCGGTCCAGGTTCGGAAGCGCGGCACCAAATGGTACGGGATGTCGACCAGTGTGGAGTCGCGCAACAGCTCACGCACATGTTGCGCGGCGGTCGCCTGTCCCGGATGCGGGCGCAGTGCATGGACTTCCTCGCGCAACGCGCCACTGCGGCCCGCGAACGCATCCAGTGTCATCGCTGCTGCGAGATCCGCAATACCCAGCAGATATTCCAGCTCGTCCAGCGCCAGCACTGCGGTCGCCAGCATCTGCGCGGTACCGTTGTTGAGCGCAAGACCTTCCTTGAAGGAAAGTTTCACGGGCTGCAGCCCGGCACGCCGCAAGGCTTCTTCGCCGGCCATGCGCTCGCCTTGGTAAAACGCCTCGCCGCCGCCCAGCAACACGATCGCAAGGTGCGACAACGGCGCGAGATCGCCGCTCGCGCCCACGGACCCCTTCGCAGGCACCACCGGCACGATGCCGCCGTTCAACATTGCGGTCAGCGCTTTCAAGGTTTCGACACGGATGCCGGAATGCCCGCGCATCAGCGTGTTGATGCGAATCGCCAGCATCGCGCGCACCACGTCGGCTGCGAGCGGCTCGCCCACACAGACCGCATGGGTGATGATGAGGTTGTGCTGCAATTCTTCGGGCAGCGTTTCGTCGCGCGGGTCGGGATTGCCGCCGGGCAGTTCGTCGCGCGCGCGATGCGCACCCAGCAACTTGTCCGCGTTGCTGCCGAAGCCGGTGGTGACGCCGTAGATCGGCTCGCCGCAACGCACCTTGTCGGCGATGAAATCGGCGGCGCGCTGCACTTTTTCCAATTGCGCCGCGTCGAGTTCGACCTTCGCGCCTTTACGCGCGATCGCGACCACGTCGGCGCGCGTGAGATGGCTGCCATCCATGCGAATCGTCGTCATGCGCGTTGTACCTCATCCTTCGCCAATTCCGCTCGCAACGATTTCACCAGTTCCGCGCGCGGCACCTCGAACTGGTCGCCGCGGCGCAGATCCTTGACAGCCACCGCGCCCCGCGCCAATTCGTCTTCGCCCGCCACGACCGCGAAGCGGATGCCGGCACGATCGGCGTACTTCAATTGCTTGCCCAGCTTGCCGCCCTCCAACGCGATTTCGGTGGCGATGTCCGCGTCCCGGAGTTCCTTAGCGATCGCGAGGCATGCCGGCATCTGCGTGGCGTCCATTTGCGTGACCAGCACCTGTACGGTGCTGTCGGTGGTCTTGACCAGCCCCGCTTCGCGCAACTGCCAGAACAGGCGCGTCAGGCCAATCGATATACCGACGCCCGGCAGCGTCGATTTGGTGTAGTTAGCCGCGAGGTTGTCGTAGCGGCCGCCGGAACAGATCGAACCGATATCGGGGTGCGCGTTCAACGTGGTTTCATACACGGTGCCGGTGTAGTAGTCGAGGCCACGCGCGATCGAAAGGTTCAGCGCAAACGCCGATTCCGGCACGCCGAACGCGGCGACGGTTTCCAGCACTTCACGCAGTTCCGAGAGCCCCTCAACAAAGGCAGGGATCGCTTGATGCGATGGATTTCCCTTCTCAAGAGTTTCGAGCAAACGATGCGCGTCATCTAGACCGTTCGAGCGCAACTGCACGAATGCGAGGATTTCAGCTACAACATGGTTCGGCAGATCGAAGCCTTCCCCACAAAGCGCACCTTGAACGTACGTGATGCCCCGTTTGTCGAGTTTGTCGACCTCTCGCAAAACCAACGCCTGCTTTTCGCCGTCACCGATACCCAAACCTTCGAAAAAGCCGCGCATCAGCTTGCGGTTGTTGAGCCAGATCGTGAACGCACCGATATCGAGCGCGCTGAATACGGCGTGGATCACCGCCGGAATCTCGGCGTCGTAACGGATCGACAAGCTGTCCTTGCCAATCACGTCGATGTCGCATTGGTAGAACTCGCGGAAGCGTCCGCGCTGGGCGCGCTCGCCGCGATACACGTGCTGCATTTGGTAACGCCGGAACGGAAACGCCAACTCGCGCTCGTGTTCGGCCACGTAACGCGCCAACGGCACGGTCAGGTCGAAGCGCAGCGCATGTTCGGGCCGGCCCGATTGATCCGGCGCGCGTTCCAGTGCACCTGTGGATTGCACGAAGTAAACCTGCCGTTCGGTCTCGCCGCCGCTCTTGGTCAGCAGGATGTCGGCGAATTCGATCGCCGGCGTCTCGATCGGCAGGAAGCCGTACACCTCGAACCCGCGGCGGATCGTGTCCAGCATCGACTGGAACGCGATCTGTTCGCGCGGAAGCAGCTCCAGCGTGCCGGGCATCGTACGGGGCGTGGTCAGCGCCATGGCGGAGTCTCTTGCCAAAACCGCAAGATTACCAGCATGCGGCCACACCTTGCGCGCGTGAAGTCGCGCCAAGTATCATTCGCGGCTCGCTGCGGGGTTTCTGCCCCGACGCGGACCGTCGGGGTGTAGCTCAGCCTGGTAGAGCGCTACGTTCGGGACGTAGAAGTCGCAGGTTCAAATCCTGTCTCCCCGACCAAAGTTTGCGGAGTTTCTCCCTGCCCCAGAACCCAATCGGGCGGGAGATGTTACTCGCAGACCTCCCACACGAAGTGAGCTTTTGCCGTTGTCTCCGACCAGCGGCTTTCACATCGTATGCGTCGGCTTCTCGCCACCCTGCAGGCCGGCGAGCAACGTCTCGATCTTGGTGCGCGCGTTGTCGCCGTCGGCGCTTTCGGTGAATTGCACGCCGATGCCAGCGGGGCGGTTGCCTTGCGCCGCGATCGGGGTGATCCACACGACCCGGCCGGTGGTCGCCACGCGTTCGGTTTCCTCGGGCAGCGTCATCAGCAGGAATACTTCGTCGCCGAGGTTGTAACGCTTGTTGGTGGGCACGAACAGGCCGCCGCCCTTCACGAACGACATGTAGGACTGGTAAAGCGTGTGCTTGTCCTTGATGACGACCGGCAGGATGCCCTGACTGCCCATGCCGCCTGCACCACCCGCCATTGCCATCGTGCTCGCTCCTCGGAACCCAAGCGCCAGCTTGCCGCCGCCGCCCCGTCGCGGTCAAGCGAGCGGCGCGCCGAACCGGCACCAGCCCCAGCCATCGAACACCCACGGCGACGGCAAGGGGCAATAAAGCTTGACGTAAAACGGCGGCCGCGGCACCCGCGTCATGCACGCGGCGGGACTGCCGTCACGCCAGAACAGGTTGGCGCCACCACGCGAACGCAGCGGCACACGCTCTCCGCCGCCTGCGTCCACCGCGAGCAGTGCCAGAAAGGGATGCAACGCGCGCGGCGGCTGCCAAGGCAGGTTGGGGCCGGCGCGGTCGTGCGAATCGAGTCCCGCGACGAAGGTTTCGATGCCGGTCGCGAAGCGCAGCATGCGTGCGCGGCTGAGCGCGGTCTGGCTGACGTGAGCCCCGATGGCCTCGAGTTTGCCTTGCTGCTCCGCGGCGTCCAACGTGAGCACGGCGCGCCGCGGCATGCCCGGTTGCGAGCGGCCGTGCAGCAGGTAACCGAGGCAGGCAGGCTTGACCGCGCCGGGCATGGATTGGAAAGCCATCTCCACCAGCACGTGGATCGCGCTGTGGTCGGGATGGCGATCGACGAGATCCGGCAGCACCAGCACCGTCGGCCGTTCGCGCTCGAGCAGCGCGCGCATCGCGGACAGCATCGCGTCCGTATCATCCAGCAGTTTCCAGGTCACGCCGCCGTCGGGCCAGCCCAGGCGATGCACGTGGACATCTTCCGCCCCGAGCGCGCGCAGCGCGGCGTCGGCCTCGCCACGGCGTCGCGCGCCCCATATAAGCCGATGACGCGGACCAACCCACATGCGCCGTTCCAGCACGCGTTGCGGCCAGGGATTGTTCTCGCCGTCGGTGGCGAACACGACGCTCACGACCGCACCGCATTCCAGCGCGCGCTGGATCAGGCCGCCCGCCGCCAGGGATTCGTCATCCGGATGCGGCGCCAGCACCATAAGCCGGGCGCCCGGGCGTCTCAGCAGCGCATCGGGATCGAGCAGGTCTGAGGGCTTTTCCTGGCGCAAGCGAATGTTCCTTGAGGGCCGCCCGGGCCTGGGTCGCCCAACCGGAACGCGATTGTGCCCGCGCGCGGTTGACCGGGCACTGACCGGCTGGCCGGAAAACCCGACGTCCCGCAACGCCTATGCGCGCGGCACGCCGTCCAGCCATTCGAACAACGCGAGGTCGGCGCGCAGGGGGCCATTGAGAAGCACGCGCAGGCGGTTGGCGCTGGCGAAACGTTCGGCCAGGACATCGTCGCCCCAGCCCGGATCGAAGCGCGCCTTGCGACCTTCCGCGTGCGCGTGCAACGCGCCTTCCAGCAAGCGCGCAGCCTGATCCAATCGCTGGTCGGGTTCGTCACCTGCCCAGGTCTTGCCGATCTCCCTTGCTTGCGCCCGCCCGGCCGCCAACGCCAGCAGATCGCGTGCAACCTCCTGGCGGCGCTGCATCCCACCCTGCTCCGCCAGCAGCCATGCCTGCCCCGGATTGCCGCCTGCGGCGGCCAGCACGGCTTCGGCGGATTCGACACCGCGCGCGGACAACCACGCCAACGCTTCTTCCTGCGGCGGCACGGCGAAATCCAGCCGCTGGCAACGGCTGCGGATGGTCGCGCCGAGGCGCCACGGTTGATCGGCCACCAGCACGATCAAGCTGGCGTCGCTCGGTTCTTCCAGCGTCTTCAACAGCGCGTTCTGCGCGGACACGTTCATCGCATCGGCCGGATCGATCACCACGATCTGCCAGCCGCCGAGCTGGCTCGCCATGGCCAGCCGCGAGGACAAATCGCGGATCTGGTCGACCACGATTTCCTTGCGCATCACGCCGGTTTTCGGATTGGGTTCCAGCGTCACCAGCATGCGATCCGGATGGGTTCCGGCCGCGAGCAGCTTGCAGGTCCGACAGCTTCCGCAGGCACCCTCCGCGCGCGGCGATTCGCACAGGCGCGCGCGCACGAAAGCCTCGGTCAACGCGCGCTTGCCGAGCCCGGCGGGGCCGCACAACAACAACGCGTGCGGCAATGTGCCGTTGGCAGCACGTGCGGCCAAAACGTTCCATTGCGAACGGCACCACGCGGGCAACGGATCGCCCGGCGCGATCGCGACGACGACGGCTTCTTCATCGCTCATGCGGTTTCCCCGGCGCGCAATGCCTCGATGGCGGCAACGGCGCCGCGCAACACCTCGTCCGCCGGCCGGGATGCATCGATCACGCAAAAACGCCGCGGTTCCGCTTGCACGCGTGCACGATACGTGGCACGCACGCGTTCGAAGAAATCGTCGCGCTCGGCTTCGATGCGGTCGGCGCCACCGCGTTGGCTTGCACGCGCACGGCCATCGGCGACCGGCAAGTCCAGCAGCAGGGTCAGGTCGGGTTTCAGACCCTCGGTCGCGAGGCGTTCCAGTTCGGCGATGTGCACCATGTCCACGCCGCGGCCACCGCCCTGATATGCGTAACTCGCATCGGTGAATCGATCGCAAAGCACCCAGCGTCCTGCCACCAGCGCGGGGCGCAATACATCACGCACCAGTTGCGCGCGCGCCGCGAACATCAGCAGCAATTCGGTTTCCGCGGCAAGGCCGCGCTGCGCGGGATCGAGCACCAGCGCGCGCACGGCTTCACCCACGGGCGTGCCGCCAGGTTCGCGCGTGTACACCACGTCCAGGCCGCTACGCGCGAAGTGCTCGCGCAAACCGGCAAGCAGCGTGCTCTTGCCCGCGCCTTCGCCGCCTTCAAGCGTAATCAGCCGGCCCTTCACTGATTCTTCTTCCCGAGGATGTACTTCTTCACTGCGGTGTTTTGCTCGGCCAGCGTCGCCGAGAACACGTGGGTGCCGTCACCTTTCGCCACGAAATACAGCGCGTCTCCTTGCGCCGGGTGCAGTACCGCGTGGATCGCCGCGCGGCTGGGCAGCGCGATCGGGGTGGGCGGCAGGCCGTAGCGCGTGTACGTGTTGTAAGGCGTGTCGGTTTGCAGATCCACCTTGTGGATCCTGCCGGCGTAGGTCGCGCCCATGCCGAAGATCACGCTGGGGTCGGTTTCGAGCTTCATGCCGATCTTGAGGCGGCGTTCGAACACGCCCGCGATCTCCGGCCGCTCGGCCGGCACCGCCGTCTCCTTTTCGACCAGCGAAGCGAGGATCAATGCCTGGTACGGCTGCTGTGGCCAGATGGCCGTGTCACGCTGCGACCATTCCTGTGCGAGGAACACCCGCATCGCCTTGTGCGCGCGTGCCAGTACATCGAGGTCGGACATCCCGAGCACGTAATCGTAGGTGTCCGGCATGAACTCGCCTTCGGGCGATTGCCCGGCCGAACCCAGCTTCGCCATCACGTCGGCGTCGCTCAATCTGGCGATGTCGTGCGCGAGCTTCGGCGCCTTCTGCAACGCCTGCCGCACCTGCGCGAAAGTCCAGCCATCCACCAGCGTGACGCGGCGGTGCAGCACCCGGCCTGCCGCCATGTTCTCCAGCAACACGGTGGGTGTCATGCCCGGCGCCAGCGCGTACTCGCCCGCGTGCAGTTTGCTGGCGACGCCGAGCCGCCACGCCAGCGCGCGCCACAGCAACAGCGGCGCATCGGACAATTGTTCCGCCCGCAGTTGCGCGACGATGCCCTTGAAACCCTCGCCCTTGGCGATCTCCAGAGTCTGACCCGCCGAACTGACGGCCAGCGGCGTGCGCGTGAAGTGCACGTAGCCGATGCCTCCCCACGCGACCGCCGCGGCGATCGCCAGCAGGATGACGAACAGCAGGACGCGTACGACGGCGTTGCCGTGCGCACGCTGCACCGTGCCGGTTCGACGCATCACCCTTCAGCTCCCGGAAACCCGAGCGCGCGCCAGCACGACTGTGCCGCGCGCGCGTGGGAGCCCACGCGCATGGCACGCTCACCCAGCGCGCGAACCGGCAGCACGCCGCGAACGCTCGAAGTCAGAAACATTTCATCGGCCCGCATCAGGTCTTCCTTCGTCACCGTCTTCACCCGCGCACCTGGCAGCTCGTCCAGCAGCGTGCCGCGCAGGACGCCTGCCACGCCGCACGCATCGACCGGCGGCGTCAGCAGTGCGTCGCCCATGCCGACGAACACGTTGGCCGCCGTCGCCGAAACCAGGTTGTCGCGTTGATCGAACAACAAACCTTCGACCACATCCGCATCCGACCATTCCGCCCGCGCGAGGACCTGTTCGAGCCGGTTGAGGTGCTTGATGCCTGCCAGTTTCGGCTGCGCCGCGAGACGCAACGCGCAACAGCGTACCCGGATTCCATCACGGTACCAATCCGGCGGAAACGCGGGTGCCGGGAACGCCGTCACGACGCGCGTGCCTGCGGGGTGAGCCGGCGGCGCATAACCACGTTCACCGATGCCGCGCGTCAGGATGATCTTCACCACGCAATCCGGCGAATGTCGCACCACGCGTGCCAACTCC
>JAGWZT010000073.1 GCA_018971925.1 Lysobacteraceae bacterium
TGTCGAAGCGAGCCTTCTCAACATTGAGAATCTTGCCCTTCAGCGGCAGGACGGCCTGGGTCTTGCGGTTGCGTCCCTGTTTGGCCGAACCGCCCGCCGAGTCGCCCTCGACCAGAAACAGCTCCGAGAGCGCGGGATCGCGTTCCTGACAGTCTGCCAATTTGCCGGGCAATCCGGCGATGTCGAGCGCACCCTTGCGGCGGGTCAGCTCACGGGCCTTGCGCGCGGCTTCACGGGCGCGGGCCGCGTCAACCACCTTGCCGGCAATGAGCTTGGCGTCGCCGGGGTTCTCCTGCAGGTATTCCTCGAGCTTGGTGTTGACCGCCTGCTCGACAATGCCCTTCACCTCGGAAGAAACCAGCTTGTCCTTGGTTTGCGACGAAAACTTGGGGTCAGGCACCTTGACCGACAGAACCGCGATCAACCCTTCACGCATGTCGTCGCCCGACAGAGCGACCTTGGAATTCTTCGCCAATCCCGATTGTTCGATGTAATTGCTGAGCGTTCGCGTCAAAGCGGCGCGCAATCCCGTCAAATGCGCACCACCGTCCTTTTGCGGAATGTTGTTGGTGAAACAGAAGATCGATTCCTGATAGCCGTCGGTCCACTGCATGGCCAATTCGACGGTGGTGTCACCGGATTGGGTGCTGAAGCCAATCGCGTTGGGGTGCAGGGGGGTTTTGAGCTGGGAGAGGTGCTTGACGAAAGCACGAATGCCGCCTTCGTACTGGAACACATCCTTTTTTCCAACCCTCTGATCCTCAAGGGTTATTTTTACGCCAGAATTCAGAAAAGCCAGCTCGCGCAAGCGTTTGGCCAGGATGTCATACTGGAATTCGATATGGGTGAAGGTCCCCGAACTGGGCAGAAACCGCACCGTGGTTCCGCGACGGTCTGCGGGCCCAATCTCGCGCAGCGCGTACAACGGTTCGCCCAGGCGATATTCCTGCCGATATTCCCTGTCGTTGCGGTAGATCGTAAGCCACAGGTGCTCGGACAGCGCATTGACGACCGAAACACCCACGCCGTGCAGGCCTCCCGAAACCTTGTAGGAGTTGGCGTCAAACTTGCCGCCCGCATGCAGGACGGTCATCACGACCTCGGCCGTTGAGCGCCCTTCTTCCGGGTGAATATCCACCGGGATGCCGCGGCCGTTATCCACCACACCCACCGTGCCGTCATCGTGAATGGTGACTTCAATATGGTCGCAATAGCCCGCCAATGCTTCATCAATGGCGTTGTCCACAACCTCGAAAACCATGTGATGCAGACCCGTGCCGTCATCGGTATCGCCGATGTACATGCCGGGACGTTTGCGAACGGCCTCGAGTCCTTTCAGAACTTTGATGCTGCTGGAATCGTAGGTGTCATTCATGATCGGCCTCAAAAATTGCAATAAGCAGCGTAAACACACCATTATACCCGCGCAGAACCCTTCTCCCTTCGGCTATGGATTGAAGCGCTGGCATTCCGCCTGTTCCACGTGGAACAACCTCGTGGCTGCGTTCATCCGGCTGGAATCCGGCATACGTGTACCCGTCAGCCAGCTCTGGACCGCAGTCTCGTGAAGCCACTGGATCACCAGTGCCGCATGAGGCGCGTCCAGCTCCGATTCCAAGTCATCGAGACACAACAAAGGATATTCGCCAACGTTGTTTTTGAGCCAACGTGTGAGCGCCAGGGTGCATACCAAGGCCGCGGCTTTCGCCTGTCCGCGTGACAGGTGCTCGCGCTTGGCCACCCCATCGAACACCATCATCCAGTCGGCCCGATGGGCCCCAACCCGTGTAAAACCCATCTCGCGGTCACGATCTCGCGTCTCGGCCAACTGCCGGGCCAATCCGTGCTGGGTATCCCAACCGGGACGGTAATCAATTCGAACGTTGCCCAATTCGGGAACAAGGACGGCAGCCTCCTGCGCGACGTAAGGTTCCAACCCCGCCAGACAGCGCGCCCGCATGGCGTGTATTTCCTGCGCCAAATACCCAAGATCATGTTCCCAAGGGGCAAAATCATCGGGGGACGCGCCTTGGCGAAGCAGCGCATTGCGCTGACGCAGCGCTCGGCGCCAAGCTTTCCACAATCCCAGGGAGGCGTGTTCCACGTGGAACACGCTCCAATCGAGAAATCCCCTGCGCTCCTCGGCGGGACCGAGAATCAGCGCCTGACTTTCTGGACCGAAGTAGACAACGGGACAGGCCTCGAACAGCGGCGCCAGGGTCGGCAAATCCGCGCCATCAAGACGTCCGATCCACCGATCCTCCGTGCGGGACAGCCCGAGCCGCGTCTTGGGCCTCCGGCTGCCTTGGATTTCGGCGTAGAGGAGATAACCGTTCGCGCCGTGCCGCTTGGGCGCAGTCCGGCCGCCGGCCCGAAAGGAGCGGCCATGCGAAAGAATGTAGGCGGCCTCCAGCAATGTAGTCTTGCCGGCGCCATTCGGCCCGATCAGCCAATTGATCCCGGGCCCCGGTGCGAAGCTTACGTGCTCGAAACAACGCAGATCGCCCGCCCGCAACAGTTCAATATTCACGGCGTCGTTCCGCGTGCGGGCCGCCGGAGCGACCGCGTTACAGCCGCAACGGCATCACCACGTGTTGCGCTTCCTGGCTCGACACGCCACGCAGCAGACAACTTGATTGGGCGTCGCGCAACTGAAGTTGCACGGTCGCCTCGTCCAGGGCCCCCAATGCTTCGAGCAGGTAACCGACGTTGAAACCGATCGCGACGTCGCCGACCTTGGTATCTGCCTCGATCTCCTCGAAGGCCTCTTCCTGCTCGGGATTATGGGCGATGATGCGGAGGCAACCAGGAGCCACTTCGAGACGAACCCCGCGATACTTCTCGTTGGAAAGAATCGCTGCGCGCTGCAGCGCATTGCGGAGCCCTTCGCGATCGACTTTCACGATCTTGTCGGCACCCAAGGGCACGACGGCTTCGTAATCCGGAAAACGGCCATCGATCAACTTGGACGTGAACACCACATCCGAGCGGCGAACCCGCAGGTGGTTGCTGGAAAATTCGATTTCCACCAAGTCATCAGCGCTCTCGAACAAGCCTTGCAGCTCCACCACGCCCTTGCGGGGAATGATCAGCTGCCGGGTACTGCCGGCCGGCTTGTCCAAGGTTGTCTGGGCCATCGCCATACGATGTCCGTCGGTGGCCACGCAACGCAGCTCGGCGCCGCGCAGATCCAGCAGCAACCCGTTCAGGTAGTAGCGGACGTCCTGGTTGGCCATCGCGAAGGATGTGCGCTCCATCAGGCGCCGCAAGGTTCCTTCGGGCAGGGAAACCTTGTCGGTGACCTCGATTTCATCATTGTTGGGAAATTCCTCAGCGGGCAGCGTCGCCAACGTGTAGCGGCTGCGGCCTGCGTGCATCACCACGCGATCGCCCTTGACCTGGACATCCACGTTCACACCGTCGGGAAGAGCCCGAACCAGATCGAACCACTTCCGCGCCGGAATCGTGGTCTCGCCGGCCTCCTTCATCTCCACGATCGCGCTGGCACGCATTTCGACTTCGAGATCCGTTCCCGTAAGCGAAAGACGGTCCTCCTTGACCTGCACCAGCAAGTGGGCAAGAACGGGCAGGGTTTGCCTGCGCTCGACCACGCCGACGACCTGTTGCATGGGTTTGAGCAAGGTTTCCCGCTGAGTGCTGAAGCGCATGATTGGTCCCCGAGACGGTTATCTTCAACTGGATTTACTTGTAAACAAGCTGGTAGAAGCAGGCAGGGTTGATAACTGCTGTTTCGTAATTAAACTTTATTAATCAATATCTTGAAAAACAAAAGCTGCAAAGCGGCAGCTTGCGTTTCCGGTGTATGGATTGTGGATGTTTTGTCGATGCGCAGCCATCCCGATTTTGTCCACAAGTTTACCCGGTCAATATCCGGATCAATTTGTCCCAATCCTGACGCAACCGCATGTCGGTGTCGCAGAGGCTGCGGATCTTCTTGCACGCATGCATGACCGTGGTGTGGTCTTTGCCGCCGAAGGCCTCGCCGATTTCAGGCAAGCTATGTTCGGTCAATTCCTTGGCCAGCGCCATCGCAATCTGCCGCGGGCGCGCGAGTGAGCGCACCCGGCGTTGCGAAAGAAGGTCGGAAAGGCGCAATTGGTAGTAATCGGCCACCGTTTTCTGGATGTTCTGGATGGTGATGGCGCGAGCGTGCACGTTGAACAGGTCGCGGAGGGTTTCCTGCACCAGTTCCATCGTGATACCGCGCCCCGACAGGTTCGCTTGCGCGGCGACGGTATTGAGTGCGCCCTCGAGCTCACGCACGTTCGAGCGGATCCGGCGGGCCAGCAATAGCGCCACATCGCCCGGCAGCGGGATGCCACGGGTCTGTGCCTTCTCGAGCAGGATCGCGGCGCGGGTCTCGAAATCGGGTGGTTCGATCGCGACGGAAAGCCCCCAGCCGAGACGCGATTTCAACCGCAGCTCCAGGTTGTCCACTTCCTTCGGATAGCGATCGCAGGTCAGGATGATTTGCTGGCGCGACTCGTACAGGGTGTTGAAGGTGTGGAAGAACTCTTCCTGAGTCGCGTCCTTGCCCGCGAAGAACTGGATGTCGTCGATCAGCAGCGCGTCGACCGACCGGAAGCGGTGCTTGAAATCATCCATGTTCTTGTTGCGCAGCGCCGTGATCATCATTTCGGTGAAGCGCTCGGAATGCACGTACAGCAACTTCATCGACGGGTTGTGCTTCAGCATCAGGTTGCCCGCGGCCTGCATCAGGTGGGTCTTGCCGAGGCCTGTGCCGCCGTACAACAGCAACGGATTGTAGGCACGCCCCGGATTCTGGGCCACCTGCATCGCGGCGGCCTTGCCGAGCTGGTTGGATTTGCCTTCGACGAAGTTGTCGAAGATGTAGTGGGGGTCGATGTTGTGTTGCCGGGCATGGGCCGGGGCGCCCGGCACGGAAGTCGGCACGACCGGCGATCGGGTCGCGGGTGTGAGCGAGCCCACTTCGAGCTTCAGGGGGACCGGGTGGCCCGCCAGCGCGGACAGCGTGCCCTCGATGCGCGCCAGATATTCGTTGCGCACGAATTCCAGCGTGTAGCTGTTCGGAGCCAGCAGCCGCAGGGTGCCGTCGTCGTAACGCGCCTGCAGCGGCTGCAACCAGGTGTGCAGCACGCCCGGCTCGATTTCACCCTCGAGTCTGGCGAGGCAACGTTGCCAAAGATCGCTCATGGAATCCCGCGCAAAACCATCACGAACGCCAGCGTGCAACCACACGCGGCAGAACAAGGGAGTCTATCAGGCTGCCACGAGCCTGCGAACGCGGCCCAGCGCCGTCTCAAATCTCCCTGCGTTCGGTTGACGGGAAACCACGTTCAACCCTACAATCCACAGTCTTTTTCCATGCCTGACCCGCCTTGCGCGGGCGCCCCGCTGCGGAGTCACCCATGAAACGCACCTATCAGCCCAGCGTGCTCAAGCGCGCACGCACCCACGGTTTCCGCGCGCGCATGAAAACTGCCGACGGCCGCAAGGTACTGTCCGCGCGCCGCGCCAAGGGTCGCAAGCGCCTGATCCCGTAAGCGTGTCGGCATGGCCGGCTTGCCGCCCGCCGCGCGGCTGCGCCGTGCTTCCGACTTCGCCGCGTTGCGGCATGCCGAGCGCTGGCAGGGACGGCACTTTCTGTTGCGTTGGCGCACAACTTCGGAAGGAAACGCGCGGTTGGGTCTTGCAGTCTCGCGCAAGGTAAGCAAGCGCGCGGTCGAGCGCAACCGGATCAAGCGCGTGATCCGCGAATCGTTCCGGGCCGAGCGCGAAGGATTGCCGGCGCTGGATATCCTGGTCATCCCGCGTACTTCGGCGGCCGGCACTCCGAACCCCGTGCTGTTCGCCGATCTCGGGCTTGCCTGGCGCAAGCTCAAAACATTGAAGCCAACGCCCGCACCCGGCACAATCGGCGGCTGACTTGCTCCGGCCCGCAGCGCCCCAGCCCGAGTTTCCCCAGTGATCAATCAAACACGCACCCTGCTGGTCGTGGCGTTGTTCTTCGTCGCCTACCTGCTCTGGCAGGGTTGGCAACACGACTATCCCTCCGTGCCACCTCCGGCGCCGCCCGCGTCCGCGCAAGCAGCCGAGACTTCGTCCGGTGTGCCTGGGGCGAGCTCGATACCGACCGCTGCGGGCAGCGTCGCAGCGCCTCCTCTGGAGGCGGCTGCGCCCGCTGGCAACGCCAGCGTGAGCCCGACGCCGAAGCGGGATCTCGTCACCGCCAGCAACGACGTGCTGAAGCTCACGATCGATCCGCGCGGTGGCACGATCATTGGTGCCGCGTTGCTCGATTATCCCCAGCAGGTGAAGCGCGGCAGTCCGCCGGTGCAGTTGCTGGATGATGCGGCCGCGAGCTATTACGTGGCGCAGGACGGCCTTGTCGGTGCAAACGGCAGCGCGGCACCCAGCCACCTTGCCGAGTTCAAGCCCGAGACCACCGCGTACGCGTTGGCACCGGGGCAGAAACAGGTCGTGGTTACGCTGAGGTGGGCCGATTCCGCGAGTGGCATCAGTGTCGTCAAGCATTACACGCTGACCCGCGGCAGCTATGTCGTCGAGCTTTCGCAGCAGGTCGAGAATCACGGTACGAAGGCGTGGCAAGGCAACACCTACGAGCAGCTGGACCGGATCGAGCCGCCGCCGCCGCCCAAGCACCTGCTCGAGTTCTACAACCCGGACAGCTACGCCTTTACCGGCGCAGCCTGGTACAGCGACAAATACAACAAACTGAAATTCGGCGACTTCGAAAAGGACCCGCTGCACGCGAACGTCACCGGCGGCTGGATCGCGATGAGCCAGCGTTTCTTCGTGGCCGCGTGGATTCCGGATGCCAAGCAGGCGCAGCAATTCGGCAGCGTGGAAACGCCGGCCGACGATGCGAGTGGCAAGCCGCGTTACCTGATCCGCACCGTCGGACCGGGTTTCTCCGTCGCGCCGGGCGCAAGCGCTACCCGCGCCTCGCGGCTGTATGTGGGGCCCAAGCTGCAGGACCGGTTGGGTGACATCGCCCCCGGACTCGACCGCACGGTCGATTACGGCATGTGGACCTTCATCGCGCAGCCGATGTTCAAGCTGCTCGGGTTCCTGCACAAACTCGTGGGCGCGTGGGGCCTGGCGATCATCGTGCTGGTGCTGTTGATCCAGGCCGCGACCTGGAAGCTCACCGAGGCGCAGTACAAGGCCGGCGCGCGCATGCGCAAACTGCAGCCGCGCCTGAAGGCGCTGAAGGAGCGTTTCGGCGACGACAAGCAGAAGTACCAGCAGGCGATGATGGAGCTGTACAAGAAGGAGAAGATCAATCCCATGGCGGGGTGCCTGCCGGCGTTGATCACCTTTCCGATCTTCTTCGCGTTGTATTACGTGCTGATCTTCAGTGTCGAGCTGCGCCACGCCGCATTCCTGTGGATCCCCGACCTGTCGGCCGCCGATCCGCTGTTCATCCTCCCGGTCGTGTATGCGCTGACGATGCTGGGCCAGCAATTCCTGACCCCTGTGCAGGGCATGGACCCGACGCAGGCCAAGATCATGAAGGCGATGCCGGTGCTGTTCGCCGTGCTGTTCTTCTTCTTCCCGGCGGGCCTCACCCTTTACTACGTGGTGCGTGGCATTTGCATGCTCGGGCAGCAGTGGTACATCACCCGCAAGATCGACCGGGCCGACGCGCGCGCGCGGTCCTGATGCCACGGCCGCCCATGCGCGAGCCAAGCGAAACCATCGTTGCCGCCGCGACCCCGAATGGGCGCGGCGGTATCGGCGTGGTGCGGGTGTCGGGAAGTGTTGCGCGCGCGATCGCAACGGCGATGTGTGGGATCGAACTGCAACCGCGCCATGCACGGTTTGTCTCGTTCGCCGATGCCGGCGGCGCGACGATCGATCGCGGGCTCGCGTTGTTTTTCCCCGCGCCGCACTCCTTCACCGGCGAAGATGTGCTGGAACTGCACGCACACGGCAGTCCGGTGGTGCTGGATGCGCTGGTGCAGCGTGCATGCGAACTGGGGGCGCGCCCCGCGCGCGCGGGCGAGTTTTCCGAACGTGCGTTTCTCAACGGCAAACTCGATCTGGTCCAGGCCGAAGCGGTCGCCGATCTGATCGCCGCGCGTTCGGAAGCGCAGGCGCGCGCCGCGTTGCGTTCACTGGATGGCGTGTTTTCCCGTCGCGTCGAAGCATTGGTGCAGACGGTCGTGCAGCTGCGGGTCGAAGTGGAAGCGGCGAT